>JAAZNR010000142.1 GCA_012798155.1 Thermogutta sp.
GTTCGAGACGTATGAACAATTCCTCCAGTTTGCCAGAGAGCAGTGGGAGGCCGCGGGCAAGGACGACAAGTACCGCCCAGCGATGGAGTTTCTCGAGTCGCTCGCCCACGTAGAAGTGCAGCCGATCAGCCCGCCGAAATCCGGCGGGCATTGACGTAACGCGCCGTGGTGACCGATCCGATCTTGATATATACCATCCTGGCCGCGCCGGGCGCCCCTTGGAACCTGAATGACGACCCGGCGCAGGACGACACGCAAATGCCCTGGCGTACGGTGCTCGATACGATCACCCGCCGGACGTACTGGAACACCGGTAGCGTCCTCTGGGGAGGCGGGGCCGCGACCGTGGAAGAGGTGGCCGCGAGGATTACCACGGCCCTGAATGAAGGGGGCCGGTTTCGGTACGAGGATTTCATCGGCAGATCGCGTTATGTAGTTGAAGCGGACATGTATGGAAACCCTGGATACTTTGACCTCACTGCTTACCATAACCAAATCACGGGGGACGGCGCGGCCGCCCTAGCCAACTGTCTCGACATGGCATGGGGGGTTGCTGCGATGTCCAATCTACTTGGAGATTCGATGCATGTGATGCTATTAGACGGGCCGTTCCAGACAAATCCAGTATGTCTTGTCGGCTCGGATCCTGCCGATCCTACGAGCTGGACCGCCTCTGCATGGGCCTTTCATGCGGTCGCCTGGCGCGGGTCGGACTCCGATAGCGGCGCGGTGTACGATGCGTGTTTACGATTCGATGGTGATCCTGATGCGAGTCTCATTGACGATTACCTTCCCCTCAATATGTATTACACAAGCTACGCATCAACTCTTACGTCTGGTCGCATTATGCGGGGCGGCTTCGATATGGAAACAGAACTTCTTCGCTGAGGATAAAGAAAGATGGACGCAGTGCAACGCCAGCGGATTACAAGATGGCATGGGCCGTCCCCGGTCCTTGCAATAGTAGCACTGACGCTATTGTCTGCCCAGGCAGCCGCTGCCCCGCCAACCACATTTCGGCAGTTGCAACGCGAGTTAAATGAAGTAATGAAGCGCGATGGTGGTACATTGGTTGTGTTCTGCGACGGGCAGCCCCATATGGAGTCCAATATCAAGGTGGCGCTGGACGGGCAGGTCGCCCCGTATTTGCCCGTCGCTCCAGCGCTGAGCACAGGCCCCATGTCTTTGGCGCCAAGTGTGTATTGTTTGGAAACAAGTAAGGGAGAGTACCGGATCTGGATCCGTAGATATCGCTCGCGGTCAGATGCATTCGAGTACATCTCGAAAACACTCGAAGGTCGGCGGTTGCCTCGCACGGCCACGAGCGTCCTCGCTTATCCCGTCTATCCGGAGCCCCCCAGACATTTTCTTGCAATGAAATGGGACCGCCGCCTGATTGGTGAGTACTCCTTCGGTAAGCGTTTTGGTGGTTGGGAGGGGCATGCCCTATACGCCGTCACCTTTCTCACCGGAAACCTGGTGATCACCGTGGAAGGGTATCCGCAAGGAGACGTGGAGACGCCTCTCGATCCCGACCCTCGCGAAATCGCCTTCAAGCTCGACCGCTACTATTCGTCCGACCCGACGGCGGAGCTCCCCGCCGAGGAAAAGGCACGGCGGAGGACGCTTTCGGTCAAAATCGGCGCCGCCGAGGAGATCGTCACCGGGCGCGAGTACAGGTTGATCTTTCCGTTAACCTCCGCGGACCAGGGGCTCACGGAGATTCGCCTTCGCGTGACCGGCGGCGAGATATGGGAAGTGCCGCGCGAGCCTGCCGAAGATCGCCCCGGCCGTGAATGGATATCGCCTGACCGCCGCGACTACTTCGTGAAGTTTTATCGCCCCGGCAAGCGAACGATTGCTTGCTACCATATCAATAGCAAGGGCGAGTGCACGGCCTGGGGTGAGCTGACGGTTGACGTCAAAGAGGCCCCATAGCGTTTTATCAGCGAACGCCTCCTCCTCCGTCAGGTCGATCGCCTGGCCCGCGTCCGCCAGTTCCGGTTCGACAATCAGGGACCCAGCACGAGCGAAATATGGCGTAATAGCGTTGATACTGCACTTTCTGAAAAGTGGTATTGCGTTACATGGCCAAGGCCACAAGGCGTTTTGTTAGTTGGAGGAATTTTCGTGGCAAGCGCCCGACGACGGCAAGCGTCGATAATTCGTGGTCGATGATGTGTTGGCGCAAGGCTTTGCGGCGATCGGCATGAGACGGACGA
>JAAZNR010000939.1 GCA_012798155.1 Thermogutta sp.
AGGTATCTCACGCGGAGCAGCAGGATGCCGGTGAGCCGCGATACCGCCTCCGTGCGGATGACGCCGCAGCGCGTGGCCGTGGCGGCCCCGCCTTTCGTCAGGGCCTCTTCCATGAGAAATCTCGCCAGTGCGGCGACGAAGCGGTGATTCCGACCGAGGTACTCCACGCCTTCCGGCGTCGGCGACGTGAACGTGAAACGCCACGGCTCGGTCTCCGGCGCCGGCAGGGCGAAGGCGATCGGGCGCAAGCGAGGGTCGGTCGCTTCCTGGCCGAGGGGCATCCGAAACACGTCCGGCTGCTTGTCCCGGATGATTCCCAGCCCGAGGCGCTGGCCCGCGTCGAGCACGAATTCCCGCACGGCGTCCGGATCGCCCAGAACGGCATCCGTTTCTTCCAGCTCGCGACGCACCTCAGCGGGCTTGAGCCCGCGTTGGGCAAAACGGGTTCGGTTGATCTTTTCGCGCTCGGCGTCGAGTTCCCAGCGCCGGTGAAACGCCTCGACTTCCCGTTCCGCCTCGCCGAAATCGAACTTCATCTGGGCGGCCGCCTGCTCGGCGACGGGTTTGGCCCTGAGAAACAAGGCGTTCAGCAGGGCTTCCGTCACGGTTGCGCCTTGCTCGGGCACGGGGACGTGCGTCCCCAGGACGCGGTGAATTTCGCAGGCCTTGTTCAGCAGGACCTCGAGCACGACGCCGTCCACCGGACTGTCCGGGGAAAAGTAGCGGATCGCCTTCACGACGTCTGCCTTCTGTCCGTACCGGTCCACGCGGCCTTCGCGCTGCTCCAAGCGGTTCGGATTCCAGGGCAGGTCGTAATGCAGGACGGCGTTGAAGGCGTCCTGGAGATTGATGCCCTCGCTGAGGCAATCGGTCGCGACGAGCACCCGGCACGACTCCCGTGCCAGCTCGTCGACCTTCGCCCGCCGTTCCTCGTCGCCGATCCGACCCGTAATCGAGACGACGCGAACATTCGGATGGGAACGCTGCAACGCCTGTTGCAGCTCGTCCGCGACGTACTCGGCGGTTGCGATGTAACGGCACCAGACAATCGGATGAAAGCCTTCTCGCAGCAGACTCGACACGAGTTCGGCACAGCCCTCCAGTTTCTTGTCGTCTCGCGAATGCAGGAGGCCGGCGGCGAGGCGGCCCAGTTCCCGCAACCGTCGGCGGTCGGATTCATCCAGCGTCGCCTCCGCGGATTCGACCGGCGGCGTGGGCTGCTCGTCGTCGGTGCGGTCTTCCGATGATTCGAAGACGAACGCGCTGAAATCCGGTTCCTCGTCCTCGGGGACGATGGCGTCGTGCCGCGTCTTTAATGCCGCGACGGCCGCCGCCGGGCTGGACATCACGCAGCGCAGCAATGCCAAGGCCCCCCAGTATCGGACCCGCTGCTGCCGCTTGTTCAAGGCTTGGCCGGTTTTGACGATCTCCGAACAGAAGTCGTAGGTCCTACGGAAGAGGTCCCGATAGCCGCGCGAGAGCCCGTAGGTCTCGTCGGCCGAATGACGTTGCGGGAAACAGCCGTCCCCTTCCCAGTCACGTTCGATATCGCGTCGAGTCCGCTGGACGAAGTGGCGGGCCAGCTCGATCCGCTGGGACTCGTTCAACGAAGACGTGTCCCAGTCGCCGAATTCCGGGCGCAGGAGCGAGAGCAGCGAACGGAAGGCGGCTTCGACTCCGCTGTGGGGCGTGGCCGTGAGAAGAATGAGGTGCCGGTCCTCTTTGCCGGCGATCTCCCGCACCAGGTTGTGACGCTGGTGTTGGCTCTGATTCTTCTCCGAGGATGCCGCCGCTCCGTGCGCCTCGTCGACGATGACGAGGTCCGGACAGTCGAGCAGGAAGAGATGGCGGTTCCGGTCGCTCTTGAGAAAATCGATGCTGGCGACCTGAAGGGGATAATAGCGATAAATGCTGTCCGATCCGGCCTTGCGGCGCTCCAGTTGCCCCACGGTCCCGGACCGGATGACTACGGCTTCCAGGTTGAACTTCTCGCTCAGTTCCTTTTGCCATTGGTCGCACAAATAGGGCGGGCAGAGGACGCAAAGCCGTTTGACCTCGCCGCGGACGAGAAGCTCCCGCGCGACCAGCAACGCCTCGATGGTCTTGCCCACACCGACGTCGTCGGCGATGAGCATCCGCACCGGGTCGAGCCGAAGCGCCATCAGCAGCGGGACGAACTGGTAGATGCGAGGGCGGATCGAGATGCCGCCCAGCGACCGAAACGGCGCGGCCCCCTCTCGCAGCGTCAAGCGAGCGGCCTGCCACAGCAGGCGAGCACTGGCAGCGTCCGCAAGGTCGTCAGGAGTTGGCAACGGGAACGTGGCCGACCGGAGGCGCTCCTCGCTCAAAGAGTAGGCGACTAGATCGGCCAGCCGCTTGTGAACGGCGACGACCTCGTCCGTGGCCCCGGTCAGAGGCCGCAAGAGATGCACGTCGGGTTGGTCGCTCGGCAGCAGCACCCAGTCCCGGTTACGACATCGAACGATTGATCCTGGATTCATTTGTTCTCCCTGCGCC
>JAAZNR010000940.1 GCA_012798155.1 Thermogutta sp.
GGCTGAAAGCGGCCACGACCAGCAAGGCGGGGTCGGGTTGTTTCACGCTGCCCATGACCGGCTGCCCCACCTGTTCACCACGGAAAAAGCGTCCGATTCACCACGGAACAAGCATCCCATTCACGACGCAAAAAGCGTCCTGTTCAGGACGTAAAAAGCGTCCCGGTCCGGCGGAAGGATCGGGCCTCCGGTGAGACGCATGCCGCGCGACCGCTCCCTTCCCAGGCGGTTTCCGAACCCATGCCTGCATTGTAGCACGCCGCCCGGCGGCCGCGACGGAGCGCGTCCCTCCACGAGTCCGAAGTTCGATCCGGCAACCTGAGCCGCCGGCGTAAGCCGGCGGTGGAGGCGGCGTGAAAACGGCTGACTGGGGGCTCCGCTTCGCTTCGATCCCAGCCAGCCGGGCGGGGGGTCGAATCGCCTGATGCAAGAATAAAGGGCGCACATGAGCCGCCGGCGTAAGCCGGCGGCGCAGGGCCGCGACTTGCTTGCCTCGCCGGCTACCGCTGATTCTGCAGTACGCAGTGATCGAGGTAGAAGACGGTGGGGGTCTCGGCCATGCTGCACCAACCCAACCAGGTCAGTTCCTTGAATTGGGCACTGCCCAAGGGGAGATCGGCGAAGTCCATCACCGGGCCGCCCGCCGGGGTGACGCGGAGCCGCCAGCTACCGCTCACGGACGCGCCCACCCCGCACTCGATCTCGAACGTCAGCCAGGTCTCTTGCGGCAGGTCGGCCAATTTTTTGCCGGCAACCGTCAATTGTCCGTCGCGGACCCATAGCGACGGTCCCACCTGATACGCTCCCGAACCCCAGGTCCGCCACTCGTGAAAGAGCACCGCCCCCTTTCCCAGCCAAACATCGAATCGCAGCGTCGTCTTGCCGGCATCGTGATTGGGGTTAAGGACCCAATGGGGATTGAAGCTCAGGGCCAGCCCCTGGGCGTCCTGGAATAGAAGCGACTTGGTGCCGTGCGACGCCCGATCCGCGGTGACCGTCAAGGCGTCGCCGCGTCCTTCCGTGTTGACTTGCCCCTCTTGCGGCGGCTTGCCCGGCGCCATGAATTCGAACGACTCGTCCAATGCCAAGGGCGGGGCGGGCGGGGGCTCGGGGGCCCATTCCACCTCCGGATATTCAACACGTGCCGGAAGTTCCCGCCATTCCGCGTCGCCTTCCAGACCCGCCTGCGCGTAGTCGAAGGGCACGAACCCGATCTTCAACGCGGGCGAGTCCGGCCGCAGCCGAAAGTCGCCGTGCTCCGCATCCACGAAGCCCGGATCGGCGATGATCGAGCCTCGATCCCAGCCGCGGGCCTGCCGCTCCTCGAGGGTCAGCCCCTGGAAGTCGATCGGCTCGCCGCCGCCGTTCCAATACAGGTTGGAGGCGAATCGGACAAGGTCGTCGTTGATCTTGCCGGCCGTCGCGAGCGGCCCGCCTTTCCAGAGCACGATATTCCGCTCGAAATAGAACGATACATGCTCCTCGACCCGCGACCGCTGGATTTGCCCGTCCATGCTGAAGGCCAGGATATTGTTCTCGACGCGGTTTTCCCGGCCGTAGTGCTGGTGATAATTGCCGGTCTTGGTTCTATAGACCAGATTATTCTTCAAGACGATATTCGAGCTGCCCTCGTCGTTATACAGTCCCCAGCCGCCGCGGCCGTAGCGGTCGTAGGAATAGACGTCGTGAATGACGTTGTGGCTGACGCTGGTCCCCGGCGATACTCCCAGGGTGTACACGCCGCCCATATCGCTGAGAACGCCCCAGCCGAGGTGGTGAATATGGTTGTATTCGATTCGATTATGATGGGCGAGCGATGGACCGTACCCCCAGACCCAGCCCACCGATATTCCCGTGTAATAGAAATCGCTGATGTCGTTATGCACGACCTCGTTATATCCGCTGTGCCCGATCCAGACGCCGATGGCCCCGTGATGGATGCGGCCGCCGCCGTGGATGATGTTGTTGCGGCAGACGATGTGGTCGGTGCGTCCTTCGGGACGGTCGAGATCCGAGCGATGCCCCTCGCCGATTTTGACGCCGCCTCCGCCCAGGTCGTCCAGCAGGCACTGCTGCAAGCGGCAATCGCGGCAGCCGCGGCGGAACCACACGCCCGATATTCCCACGCGGCGGATGTCGCAGCGCTCCAGCGTGATATGGCGGGCGCCGTCCAACATCACGGCGGCGGGGATCGTGACCTCCGCCTGCCCGTCGCCGTGGCCCTCCTCCGGGAGTATATATTGGCCGTATTCGAAGGATAGTCCGCGCAAGGTCACATGTTCGACCCATTGGCCCTCGTCGGGCTTGCCCGCCGCGATCACGAATTCGGACACCGCCGGGGCCGTGACCTCGGCGGATGCCATGTCCTCGCCCGGCCGCGGATAGTAATAAAGCGTCCCTTGGCGGTCGAGAAACCACTCGCCCGGCTCGTCCAGCGCGGCGCGAAAGTTCTCCAGGTGGTAGCGGCAGTTGGGACCCCAATACGCGAAACCCCAGGGAATCGGCGCCGTCACGGCGACGATGCTTTGCGGCCGGTCCACGGAGGCGAGCCGCGAACGGGAGGCTTCCCAGGAATGATAGGTGACCAGCGTCACGTCGCTCAATGCGCGGCCGGAGAGATCGCAGAGAGGGGCGATATCTTCCGGACGGGCCTGGAACGCGCGATTGACCGTTTCCACC
>JAAZNR010000941.1 GCA_012798155.1 Thermogutta sp.
CGCAGGCCGGTCCAAACGCTCCGCCTCCGGCAGATCGCGCCGCAAGAGGATTTCCACCGCAGCCTGCCCCAAGGCCCGTTTGCGAAAACTGATCGTCAACCGGTCCTTGGCGTCGCCTTCGACTCGCCAGTCCGCGATTTCCACGGCGGGAACATTCTCCACCGCTCGGCCCTGAACACGAGTCACCTCGAATCCCGGCGGAATCGCCCATTGCACCTGAAAGATGCCGGCCCGTTCGATGGTGAAGACTCCTACCGCCGCAAGCTGAAGAGCGCGCTCCGCCACCTCCAGCTCCACGGTTTCATCGACGGTCACGCGCGGCGAAACCGGCTCGACCAGCAGGGCCAATTGATAGGGAACCGCAATATAGCGAAAGACCCAATCCCACGGCTGCCGCCGGTTCGAGGCGGGCAACTCGGAGGGATCGGCCTGCATCAATCCCCGCGAGTCCGCGATCTCGCCGCGGAGCCCCTCGCCCAACCGGACGGCCACATAGCCCTCGTGTCGCCCCACCCCCACCGGTTGAACGACAGGCAACATCGTCCCCGTGCCGCTCCGCGTGGGTACCGAATAGATCAAGGAAAGGCGTTGCGTCTTCCGCACCGGCTCGAACAGCTCGACGTCGATCTGCTGCACGTCGGGCGAGTCCTCCGGTAAGCTCCGCGTCCAACGCCGGACGTTAGGGTCGAAAACGCCTTCGACCAAGCATTCCTTGGGAAACCGGATTTTCAGGGAGGCCAACTCCGCCCGGCTGACCGCATAATCGAGTTGCGTTTGGACTCGGGTTTGCGTGACATCCACGAAGACCTCGGCCTGTGCTTGGACGGAGGCCAGGGCTTCCAGTCCGGCCGCCCCCTCCGCGGTCGGTGTCCACCGGATCATCACCGAGGGGCCGGGCGCGGCGTAGGCAGTCACTTCACTGCCGACGATTTGCCCCCCGGTCGAATCCCCCGGCGCGGCCTCCGTGCCGTCGGCACCCGCGTCGGCCGCGGCGGTTTCCGTTGCCGGCGGCGTGGCGGCGGGCGTCACTTCGATACGCACCCCCGGCTCCCGCGTACGGACGTGCCAGCGACTGACCGGGACCGCCGGCGTCTCGAACGTGACCGTCCGATCGCCGGAGTCGCGCGAGATACCTTTTGCAAATTCGAGCGTCAGATGCAAATCGCGCGGCTCAGAGTCTTCGTGATGAACAAGCAAGAAATAGCCTTGTTCGAAGATCAAGTCGGCCGCCCCACCGTCGACCGTCGCCCGCCGAACCGCCACATCGGACATTCGTAGCGGTATCAAATGCCATCCCGTGGTCAAGGCCACGACGTCCAACGTCATGCTTCCCAGCACGGCTTCTTTCCCCAAATCCAATTCGGTGGACGCGGCGCGAAAGAGATAACCGACAGGGGGCGGCGGTTCGGGTTGGGGCCGCAAAGCGGATTGCGCGGCTTGCCACAATTCGCGGAACTTCTCATAGGGCAAAAAGACGCCGCGTCCCTCTTTCTCGAATATCGCGCGAAACTTTTCGTACGGCACGTAGATGGTCTGCTCGCGAATCACCGCCTCGACCGGCTGCGACTCCCCGGCCGACGTTGCCGTGGAGGGCGGCGGAACGGCCGGGTCGGCAACCCGGGCCTCCTCCGCCGGTGCCTGGACAGCGGCAATGACTGTTGCCACGCAGCAGGCCAACACCGGCCGGATCAGACAGAATGCATGGAGGCGAAAAGTTCTTGCCGTTGACATGAGCCGGTGACCCCCAAAAGGCGAGTTCATGGAAACCATCCTCAAAAAGCGACGACGGCCAAATCCCCCGGCAATAGCAAGCCGATTAGCGGCGCAACAATAAGACGGCCGCGGAAAAACCGACTATCGCTTTGTCCCAGCCAAAAATGGGGATTGGCAATAGGGCCGTTTTTGCGGAATCTGCCGGGACCTGCTCCCAAAGCCGCACGTCGGCTAATCCAAAAATCAAGCTGTAACAAAGCATTACGGCGGCGGACGATCCGCGACACCGGCCGTATCTTCCGCACCTAAATCTAGCTTGCCGCCGGCCTTGACGATAGTGTTTGACGACAACCTCGCCGCTTTTTGCCGCGGTTGCAAACCAGCGCTCTTGCGGCGCCAGTCCCCCGAATCCTTTGCCGGCCCACCATACAGGCAGAATGATCGCCGGACCTTATTGGAGAAGCCGTCCGCAATGGGAAGACCTTCGGAGCTGCCGGGATCCGAACCCGAAACCCGCCGCGATCGCCGGTCCTGGAGAATCCCCTGGAGAATCCATAAACGAACGAAAAGTCCCGGTGAACACCGCACACGCATGCGGGGCCTTGCACTTGGATGCCGCTTGCGGGA
>JAAZNR010000942.1 GCA_012798155.1 Thermogutta sp.
ATCGCCCTCATCATCTGCGTTTCCGTGTTAGGCTCCATGAACGGACAAATCCTCACCGGGGCCAGGGTCTACTACGCCATCGGCAGGGACCACCCGATCCTCAGCCCGCTCGCCCACTGGCACCCCAAGCGGAACACCCCGATCCGCTCCCTCTTGATTCAGGCCGCCATATCGCTGGCGCTGATCGCCGCCCTGGGTCAGTACGAAAACGGCTTCATCAATTTACTGAACTTCACGACCCCCATCTTTTGGACGTTCTTCGGTCTGGTGGGTTTTTCCTTGTTCGTATTGCGGATTCGCGAGCCTGACCGGGATCGGCCGTATCGGGTCCATCTCTTCCCGCTCGTCCCCTTGATCTTCTGCGCATCGTGCGCCTTCATGATCTATTCCAGCGTCTCGTATGCCGTGGAGCACCGCACCTATGAGGCGGTCTTGGCGATCGCCGTCCTGGTGATCGGTCTTGCGGTGAGTCTGTTCCTGCGTTCGTGCTCCGGGGGCCCCATCCCCGGCGAAACGCCTGCCAAGGAGACCGACGCATGAGGCTGATCGTTTTGGGAAGCGGCGGTTATCACCCGCAAAACGAACGGCACACGCTGTGCCTCGTGCTTCCGGAGGCAGGCTTGATCCTGGATGCCGGGACGGCCTTTTTCCGGTTGGTCGATTACCTGGACCCCCGGCCGTGGGATATCTTTCTGACGCACGCCCACCTCGACCACATTATCGGTCTGACCTATTACTGGAGCCTTCAGCGGCAGACGACGCCGGGGGAGATCGTGGTCCACGGACTGGAGGAAAAGCTGGAGGCGGTACGCATGCACCTGTTCGCCGAACCGCTCTTCCCCAAGATGCCCCCCTACCGATTCGCCCCCCTGGACGGCGCCCCTCGCTTGCGATTGGAAAGGGCGGATCGGCCTCCGGTGGAGGTGCGTTATTTCCCCCTCGATCACCCCGGCGGGTCGATCGGTTATCGCTTCGATTGGGCCGATCGGTCGCTTGCTTACGTGACGGACACCACGGTCCGCGCGGCGGAGAGCTATCTTCCCCACATCCGCGGCGTCGATCTCCTGCTGCACGAATGCTATTTCCCGACCGGTTGGGAAGAGCTGGCGGCCCGGACCGGGCACGTGAGCCGCGCTCAGGCCGAGCAGGTTGCCGCTGCGGCGGGCGTCAAGCGGCTTGTGCTGCTCCATCATAACCCGGCGGGGGACGTCCGCGACCTGGCGACGTCGTCCTCCAGCGGCACGGTTCCCACCACGATCGCCTACGACGGCCTGGCGATGGAGTTCTGACGGTCGTGGATCGCCGAGGAGCGGGCGCGGCGGCAGGGGCCGCGGATCGCGCCGTGCCGCGAAATCGCGCTGTCGCGGACGCTCGAACATTCCGCGCCACAATTCGGAAAACCGCTGGTAATCCGCGGCCGTGCGGCGTACAATACGGTAGATGAGCTTCCGGTGGAATCGGCCGCGGGTTGTAACCGATCTGTGTACAATGCGGGAGCCGTGGCAGCGTCCGCTCGAAAAAAATCGGGGCTTGGACGGTGCATTCAAGACAAGGAGACGCGAAATCCGGTTCGTTGGGCTGAAGCAGGGCAGCCTGTTGAGAGGGCGGCGAGCAAGGGGCATTTTTCGCCACAGTTTGTTGAATCGGAGGCTGATTGTGTCTCGGAATCCCCACGCGAATTGTGCGGTCCAGCCTCCCGTCGGTTCCGATCCGGGAGCGACGTCCGTTCGTTCGTTCAGGAATACCGACCCCCCCGCCCTGGCAGGCATCTGGAATCGATGCCAGGGGCTGCCCGGCTTCTTCGGCCCCGTCACCCATCAACAACTCGAACAATTCGTCTTCGGCAAGCCCTACTTTGATCCGGGGTCGTTTTTCGTCGCCTGCGACGGGGGAGTGCCGATCGCCTTTGCCCATGCCTCGCTCCTCCCCACGCTGGGCAGGGATGCGGCACTGGACCCCACCCAGGGCATGACCTGCGTCATCGTCGTACCCCAGCAAAGCGATCGGCTGCAGCTCGTCCAATCCCTCCTCAGCATGTGCGAAGACTATTTGAAGGGCCGCGGGGCGACGCAACTGTTCGTGGGCGCGGCGGGCCCTTGGCCGCCCTTCTACTTCGGACTGTTCGGCGGTTTTCACGTACCCGGCGTGATGGATCCCGCCATCGCGGAGGTCCTCGGCCGAAACGGCTATCGGCCGGCATACGAGCACTCGCTCTTTCGGCTGGATTTGAATCAGCACGTCGTGCCGTACAGCCCCGCGATGGCCCAGCTCCAGGGGCGGGTTCAAGTGTCGCCCGAGGTGGGAGTGTTACCCAACTGGTGGGCGGCGTCGTGCCTGGCCCACCACGAATACGTGGACTTCGTGGCGCGTGAGATCCCCGGTTCCCGAGCCGTCGGCAGGCTCAAGCTCCGCACGGTCCTTCCCAACCCGCACTCCCTCCCCACCGCCGGCGTGGTAGGCTGCAGGGTCACGGAGGACTGGCGAGGCCAAGGGTTGGAGGCCTTCGTGCTGCTTCAGGCCTTGGAGTGGCTCCGCACCCAGGGCAGCGGGGATTTTCGCGGTTGCCGTCTAGTCGAGGCTCAGGTCGGCGGCGACGAGCCTGCCTTGATCGACGCCTGCCGCATCCACCGGTTCCAAGAGTCCTCCGGCGGCGTCACCTACTCCAAAACCTGCTGATGGAGCCTCCCCCTCTCGCTCCTCGGCGAGACGATTTTTGTCTCTCATCTCTTTTTTATCTCTCATCCATTTACTTCTTCTGCTCCCGCTTTTGCTCCCGGTTATTTGTTTCTCTTCTTCCGGCCGTCGCTCCTACCGCGCGTCTCTTCGGACTGCTGCTGTCACTCACCGTGCTTTCCTGTCACCCGGCGTGCGTTCTCCCGTCACGTGCCGTGTCTTCCCCTTGTCAGCCGGCCGCGTTTCAGCTTGTCAACGGCCGAGCGAACCCGTCTTCCGCACGGGGCTCCGCGTGCGGGTGCGACTAGGGAACGTCCGCGACGAAGCCTTCCGCCGGCTGTCGGATGCCTTTCAGTGCCTGCCAGGTGGCGTCCGGTGCTTGTGAGGTGCCGTCCGCTGTCTGCCAGATGCTGTTCGGGGCTTGACAGATGCCGTCCGGTGCTTGTCGGATGTCTTGCGGTGCTTGTCAACGATGGGGCATACGTCGTATGATAGCGGGGTAGACTATAGTTATGCGGGGTTGACTTTAGTAGTACAGCTACCGTGTCCCGCACCGAACGGGGGGCTTGCGGCCGAGAGTTTCTCGTTCTCGCCGTGCAGTCGTGCCCGTCGGGAAGGTCGTTTCGTGCTTCCCCCGGAATGGGATGCGAAGAAGGGGGCGTTCCCTCCGAACGCGAGTTTTTCTCTTTTGAAGTCTCAGGAGACTTGCGATGACGCAGGTGGTTCAAAATAAGACTCAGAGTAAGAGTAGTAGCGCGGTCGGGAAAAAACCGCCGTACAAAGTCGCCGACATCGGCCTGGCCGATTGGGGGCGCCGCGAGATCGAGATGGCGGAGAAAGAGATGCCGGGCTTGATGGCGATTCGCCGCAAGTACGCGGCCTCCAAACCGCTCCGGGGCGCCCGCATCGCAGGCTGCCTGCACATGACGATCGAGACCGCCGTGCTCATCGAGACGTTCTTGGAATTGGGCGCGGAGGTGCAGTGGAGCAGTTGCAACAAGTTTTCCACGCAAGATCACGCAGCCGCCGCCATTGCCGCCCGAGGCGTGCCGGTCTATGCCTGGAAGGGCGAAACGGATGAAGAGTACGACTGGTGCATCGAGCAGACGCTGATCTTTCCCAACGGCGAGCCGCTCCAACTGATCGTGGACGACGGCGGCGACCTGACGGCCATGGTCCACAAACCGGCGTACGCCC
>JAAZNR010000943.1 GCA_012798155.1 Thermogutta sp.
GAAACCCGACGACGCGATCATCCGGATACTCGCGGTTTGGACGGGAGGAGTAAGTGATGCACGGATACAACGGGTGACGGAAGTTGCAAAAGACGGCACGCTGACCGTGGACCAAAAGCTGACCAAGATGGACCGGGTATTGAAAATCCCGCCTACGGCGTCGGCCCACGACCTAGCGCGAGCGTTGGGTGTTAGCTCGACCGCGATCAAAAAAACCGGGTGGTGGGAAACACAACGCAAAGGCCGGCAGGACGAATGCGCGGGTAAGCGGGAACAACAATTGCGCGAGAAAGGGAAAGCCTGGGAGAATCCGGCACCCGACGACTAACGGCAAGCGGTAACCGGTTACCGGCAGGTTACCGGCCAAAAAAATATCGAAAATCGTAACGCCGCATGGCATAAGGCTTTGCGGCGTTTTGCTTTCTTGAAAGTTACCGTTTTTGGTTACCGTCGCCGGACTTCTTATAGGGGACGCATGGTGCGGACCCGCGAATACGCAATAGGGAGTTGTGGCGATGGTGACCAACGAGTGTGACAAGGAACGGCTGTCTTTGCGGCTGGCGGAAGCCGCGCGAATGCTCGGCGTGAGTCCGAGGACGCTGTGGTCCATGACGCGGCGTGGGGAAATCCCGCACGTGGCGCTCATGAGCGGCAAGGGGCGAAAATCCCTGCTGTTGTACCCTGTCGATGGATTGCGGGAATGGTTGCAAGCCCGCACGACCGGCGGACCCGCGAATCAAGCCGGTCCGGAGGCCAAAGGGACGGGAGCTGAGCGATGCGACGCATGACCCTTTCCGCGAGCATCCCGGCGAAGGCCCCGAAGGCGGTTCCGGCCAAGCCTAAGCCGGAGCGGGTGCCGGTGGTCGCGATCGCCTGGCCGCCGGAACGTCCGGACGGGTTCTGGCGGATCGAGGTTCGCGCGGACCGCGAGCGAGTGGCGGCCAAGATCGTGATTCCGCCGATTGGCGGCCTAGAGGACCCTGCGGCCGAGGTGCTAGGCGAGCTGTGGATAAAGCATAGGTTGCCGCCGACGTGGCGTGACTTGCTTTGGCCGAGCGCGGTCGTCGCGGACGAGCTGTTGATTCCCTGGCGACCGTCGGACGTGTGGAACCGCCAAATCGAGCTTTCGACGCTGAAGGGAGTCTTATCGCTATGTCCAATCTGAACGGCGAGGAGTTGAGAATCACGGCGAGCCTTGGCCAGTACGGACGATTCCGCATCGTGGCCGGCCACAACGGCGATACGTTCGTGGACGAGGTGAAGCTGCTGTCACGCGCCGACCGTGATGCGGTAGCCAAGGTGATCGGCCAAAAGTTCCCGCAATGGCCGCCGGCGGAGATTCAACGACGGCTGGATCACCTGGCGGCGGAGGCCGCGCGAATGATGGATCGGCCGCCGGAGGAGAAGCCGGACGATTCGGGGTTCAAGGTGGCGGACGTGCCGGCTTGGCCTGACCCCGTTGACCTTCGCGAGGTGCTGGACGAGGCGCGGTCGGCCGCTGCGGAACACCTATACGCCACTGCGGAGATACTCGATTCCGTCGCGCTGTGGTCGGCGTTCACGCACGTCTTTAATTGCTTTGATACCTGTCCGATCTTCGCGATTCTCTCGCCGTTGAAACGTTGCGGTAAGACGACTTGCCTTAGCATCTTGTCCCGCCTGGTCGCGCGACCCCTGGCGGCGTCGAACATTTCGAGTGCGGCGCTGTTCCGGGTGATCGAGCAATCGCGGCCGACGCTGATGATCGACGAGGCGGACGCTGGGTTGATAGCGAACGAAGAGCTACGCGGACTTTTGAATAGCGGTCACACGCAGGATGCCGCCTTTGTGCTTCGGGTCAATCCCGACAGCCTGGCGCCGGAACGTTTTTCCACGTGGGCGCCGAAGTGCATCGCGGCCATCGGCGCGTTGTCCGATACCGTCATGGATCGAGCTATCGTCGCCAGACTGGATCGCAAACCGAAGCACGAGAGGCGGAAGCGGCTCACGCGGTCGGCACGGGAACGCCTGGCCGAGATCGGTTCCAAGCTGGCTCGCTGGTCGATGGACCACGCCGACGGCATCGACGCCGAGGCGGAGCCGGCGACGCCGGAGAGTTTGAACGACCGTGCGGCTGACAATTGGCGGCCGCTATTCATCTTGGCCGACCTGGCCGGCGGCCGTTGGCCGGAGGCGGCACGGCGAGCGGCGATGATCCTTTGCGGCGAAGACGAGGACGCGGCGGAACCCGGCGTTCGCCTGCTGGCGTTCATCCGCGACTGGCTCGGTGACCGCGGCGACGTGGAGATGATTGAAACGTCCACGCTGCTGGAGGCGTTGCACGGCGACGACGAATGGAAAAGCTACGGCCGGAGCGGGAAGCCGATCACGTCCCGCACGGTATCGCGGCTGCTGAAGCCGTTCGGGATCAAACCGATGAAGACGAGGACGATCCGCGGTTACTCCGTGAAGGAGCTTGAGGCCGCAATCGAAAGATATTGTTCTCTCTCCTCAAAATATGCGCCACAAGCGCCACAAGCGCCACAGGATGACGCAAACCCTGATTCCACAAGTACTTACGACGATACGCAAAGCGCCACGCAAGCGCCACGTGGCGGATCGGATGATTCCAAGCGCCACGCCGCAAGTGCTGATTCCACAACGACTTACGGAAAGTGTGGCGCATGTGGCGCATGTGGCGCTTCAAAACCGGGTGGAGAAAACTTTTTCTCCGGAACGGAGGCGAACCCGCCGGAGGGTAACCGGCGTGACGCGGACTTGGACGACGTGAACGCGCGACTTCAAGAGGCGGCCGAGGCCGACGGCGGCGTGGACTGCGAAACGGAGGTGTTTTAATGACTGCCGGAGAATTGCTCGACAAGCTGATCGCGGGAGGATTTGGAGTTCGGACTGACGGCGAGCGACTATTCATCACGCCAAAGGCATTGCTCACGGCCGATTTACGGAGTGAGATTCAGTCGCACAAGGCCGAGGTGATCGCGGTGCTGACCGTCTTGTCCCTGGCCGAACAACTAGGCTGGCCGGAGCTGGAGTTGTTCCGCGATAGCACCGTCCCGGCGGGTGAGGACGGCTGGCGGTCGTACCTGCCGAGGCGACCGGCGGACGAAATCGCGCTTGCCAAGACGATCTTGGAAATCCGCCTACGGGACAAGGCTGAGCGCGTCCCGTCCGTGCAATAGCGAGAGACGCGGACCGAGGCTCAAAGGCTGCTATGGGAAGCCGGCCGGAACGGGGTCACGCTAAGGGTGGAATCCGGCCGGTTGCACGTCGAGGCCAACGACCCCGCGAAGCCGGTTCCGTCGTCCCTGGTCGAGGACCTACAGGAGCGTGAGGCCGACGTGATAGGCGTGATCCAACGCGGCGACGCATTGCTGCGGCTCTTGTGGTCCAACGGCTGGTCGATCCGGTTGACCCGGCCGCGACCCGACTGGATCGTTATCGTCCCGCGAGGACCCGGGCGCAACGAAGACCAAGTGCTGCGGATGTTCTTTGCCGACCACCGCGACGCGGCGGCGCTGTTCGCGAGCAGACTTCCCTGGACTCACGGCGTGCCGGACACTAGCTGGTGGAATCGCACGTCCGATGCCTTTGAAAGCGGTCGTCTTCGGCTACGAACGGACCACCCGAAGGAACGGCCGGAGTGAGGCGTCGCGTGGTGCGGCTGTGGGTGTACTCAAGCCTGTCGCCATGAGGAAAGAGCCATGAAACCCAAGAAACGCAAGAGAATCGAAGCTAGAGGCCATTACGTTGAAATCCACCCGTCGGCGGGGAGTTATGACGGTTTAATCGGTTGAGAAACGGGGTTTATGCCATGAGAAAACGTCGAAAATCGCTGGAGGCCGAGTCGCTGCGGGTTGCTACCGATCTTGCGGTCGCCGGCTCGCCGACGGCTGAGCGTTGGTTGAACGAGGTGACGAGCGGCGAACGCAAGGCGAGCCTGGCGAGTCTGATCGCGGCCGAATGGCGAACCGCCGCACCACGCCTGGCGGCGATGATCGAGACGATGACCGACGAGGACGTGCTCGGGATGTTGCACGGTCCGATCCGAGAGATCATCCGAAGGCGAACGAGCAAGGAGGCGACGCGGTGACCAAGCCTGATCGCGGCGACGGACGCGACCGCAACGGTCGATTCGTGAATCGGCCTGGTCCGGGTAGGCCGCGACGGATCACTGAGCAAACCTACGTTCGCATCGCGGCGAAGACGGTGACCCCCGAGCTGTGGGAGCAAATCGTCGCGCAAGCGGCGGCTCAAGCTCTCGGCGGCGATAAGGACGCTCGAAGGTGGTTAAGCGAGCTTGTCGTCGGCAAGGACCCGCCAAAGTTGTCCGACTTGGAGGCTCAAGAGGCGGCCGGCGTCGATCCCGTTCTGGATAAGGCGGTGAACCTGCTGGCGGCGAGCGAGGCCGACGAGGTGATCCACGCGGCGGAGGTTCGGCGAATCCGACAACGGATTGAGCAAGGCGAGGCTGACCCGGACGCCGACGTGGCGGACGATGACGTGGACGATGACATCCCCCCCGACGGTAGCGAGTCAAGCGAAAATTAGGCTGGAACCCGTGGTTTGTCTGCTCAGTAGGCCGAAACGGCGGTCCGCCGGCAACAGTTTCGGCAACAACGGCCACGAACGGGTTCCCCGTCGCGGTCCGAGAAACGCAAGAAAGTGCGTTGTTTATCGGGTTTTCTTGAGGTGGTCGC
>JAAZNR010000944.1 GCA_012798155.1 Thermogutta sp.
CCTCGACGGCGGCATGCCTCGGGCTGCGGTTGCGCTACGGCGATCCTTGCCGTGATCGGGCTGGTAGTGGTTCTGGTGATACTGCTGTGCGCGGGCGTCATTTTGGGGGTTGGGGTCTTTGGGATGCGGGCGCTGCCGCCCTATCAGACCGCCCTGGAAAAGGTACAGAACGACCCTCGAGTTCGCGAAAGACTGGGAGAACCCATCGAGTCGGCCTCCTGGATTCCGACGGGAAGCTTCAAGGTGGAAAACGACTCCGGCAGCGCCAATTTGACGTTCAAGGTGAGCGGCCCCAGGGGCAAGGCGGAAGTCAACGTCATCGCCAGAATGATCGCCGGAAAATGGGGGCTGACGACGCTCGCTGTCACCTATCCCGACGGTACGCGGCAGGAACTGGACGTCTCCGACACGGGAGACGACGAAATGGATGCCCCCAAATGGACGCCGAGAGCCGAGCCGGCGGCCTTTCCTCCGGGTGAGAGGGCCGATTCCGCCGGGCCGTCGGCCGCTGGCGAAAAGGACGAGGAAAACGCCGTGCCGGACGAGGACAACGCCGCGCCGGGACCGCAAATCAATCTGGAGATTCCCCCCTTGCCCGGCGCCGGATCGTGACCCTCCGCTCCGGCCGGAACGGCGGGGATTCGATCAGCGGCGACCGTTATTGGCAGGACGCTCCGTGCCCCGAATTCCCGATTGAGGCATGGCCGCACAGGCATGGCGGGGGATGGCCTGGGGGCGAGGCCCTTACCGGGCATCGGCGTCGAGATAGAGCCGGCGGAGCGTCTCCCGATACATGCTTTCGTATTGCGGCGCGGTGTGACGCCACGACCAGTCTTGCAACATGCCGTTGCGGACCAGCCGATACCATGTCTCGGCGTCGTGATAGACCTCGCAGGCGCGGCGCAGGGCGGCCGACAGTGATTCGCCGTCCTCGCCGGCAAACCGGAAGCCGTTGGCCGATCCGTCCGCCAAGGTCTCGGGCGTGCAGTCGGTGATCGTAT
Organism: Thermogutta sp.; assembly: GCA_012798155.1. Lineage (GTDB taxonomy): Bacteria > Planctomycetota > Planctomycetia > Pirellulales > Thermoguttaceae > Thermogutta. The sequence goes on from JAAZNR010000944.1 coordinate 1,002, forward strand.
CGGCGAGGCCGCCGATCTCTCGCACGACGGGCACGGTCCCGTATTTCAAGGCCTGGAGCTGGGTCAAACCGCAGGGTTCGAAGCGGCTGGGCATCAGGAACATATCGGCCCCGGCCTGAATCCTTCGAGCCAAGGCCTCCGAATGCTCCAGGCGGACGCACAGCTTGTGCGGAAAGGCTCGCGCCAGATCGAGCAGTTGCTGCTCCACGGCCGGCTCGCCCTTGCCCAGGATCACCCACTGCACGTTCTCCCGGGTAAGCCACTGCGGCAAAACGGCGACCAAGAGGTCGGAACCCTTCTGATACGTCAACCGCGAGACGATGCCCACCAAGGGAGTTCGCGGTTCGTTGGGCAGACCCATTTCCGCCTGAAGGGCCGCCTTGCAACGGGGTTTTCCTTCGCGGACCGTGTCGGCGTCGTAATTCCGCGCGATCTCCGGATCGGTGGCCGGGTTCCACACGCCGTAATCGATGCCGTTAAGGATGCCTCGCAGCACGTCGCGGCGGGAGCGGAGGACTGCATCCAAACCGCAGCCGAATTGCGGCGTCTGGATTTCCTCGGCGTACCGCGGACTGACCGTGTTGATGGCGTCCGCGAAAACGAAGCCGCATTTGAGGAAGTTCAGTTTGCCGTAGAACTCCATTTGCTGCCAATTGAAGTAGCTCCAATCCAAGCCGGTCAACAGCATGTCCCAGTGCCAAAACTCGCCCTGAAAGGCCATGTTGTGGACCGTGAACACGCATGCCGTCCGTTGGAACTCCGGGGCATGGGCGTACAGCGTCCGGCGATAGACGGGGACCAGGCCGGTCTGCCAGTCGTTGGCATGGAGGATGTCGGGGCGGAAGTCCAAGAGCCGCGCCGCCTCCATGACCGCCCGGCAGAAGAAGACGAACCGCTCGCAGTTGTCGGCGTAGTCCTGACCGTGAACCGTGTACAATTCGTCCCGGTCGTAATAGTAGTCCTGCCGCACGAAATAGTACGTCACTCCGGGGACCTCGCCGGACCATTCCAGCAATTGGCCGGAAACGGTCTTGCTCCCCACCGGCACGATGAACTCCAGCCCCATGGGCCGAATGGGTTTTCCTGCGCACCAAACCGCCCGATAGGCCGGTATGATGACGCCGACTTCGTGCCCCAACTCTGCCAAGGCGTACGGCAAGGTACCGCAGACGTCGGCCAGGCCGCCGGTCTTGGCAAAGGGCACCGCTTCACTACTCGCCAGCAAGATTTTCACGAAGACCCCCTTGATGCGGGAGGCGAACAGTCGGGCGGGGACCGGGCTGGGCATGCCTTCCGGGCTTGGCTCCACCCAAGGGTCCCGCCGACTCCCCCCGATTTACTTTCTCGATCCAGCGGCCACGATCCCCACAGGAGGAGGGTGGCCGGTTTGCGGAGAGTTCGGGACCGCCACGTCTTTGCTTATCACCAAAGTTTAGCTTGCTTTTTTCCGCCCGCCGAGGACACCGTACCGAATGCTGGACGTGCGTCACCAACCGCCCTGCCCTGCCGGTTGATTCATGCGCCACATGGGGATTTGCTCCGCCGCGTCCGTGTTGTTCACGTACGTTATGGCCGGTAGCGTCGATCTCGGCCGCGACAGGGCGTGGCCGTCCAATTCCAGCCACGACAGGGCGCGGCCCTCCATCGCGCGACCACGACAGAGCACGGCCCTCCATCGCATGGGCGGCCGGGGAACGATCTGGGTGGTTTGAAAAAAATAGGTGGGTAACTGGGGTCGTAGCGAAGTCCTCAGACAGCCGGGTTTGCGGCGCGTCCGGCACCAGCTTACGCCGGCGGCTCACGCTCCGTTTCTTTTTTCTACAGGACTTTTGCAAACTGCTCCCCTCTCCCTCTGGGAGAGGGGCAGCGGGCGAGGGCTTGGTGAAGTTGGGCAATCACGGCAAGCCGTTTTCGCGGCTGATTGCGCTCACCGTAACCCTCTTCCAAGGCGGACGAGAACTTGTCACCACAATTTGCAAAAGTCCAGTTCTACAAAAGCACCGCATTCCAGAAACGTAACGCAGGCTCGCACTGGCGGCTCATGTTTGCACTGTCACAAAGTCAACGTCTCTGTTTTTGTTCGGAGAAAACGCATTCCGTGAAAACATAGGTAAAATGGATTATTTCCGGTGAGTTGGTGCGGGCTGAACCTTCCTCGCGGACGATGAGATGATAAGGGCTTCGAGGCTCCTTTTTCGATAGGGCTTGGCGGCTGCCGTCGAATCCCCTTGAATCCACGTAATAAGCCGAATAAGCCGAACCAGGGCCTGACCGGACACCGTCACGACCGTAGCTCAGGCGACTCGATGGGGTCATCTTTTTCGAATTCCGGCGACGTGCAACCGCGAGGCTACAGCCCACCACCGGGGGGCGGCGGCCGAGGCGAGGATTTGGACTCCCTGGCCGTCCCCATCTCGCACGAGGAGCTACGCCGCTGGATCATCCTCGACCAATTGCCCCTGGCGCTCGACCTGCTGCCGTCTCGCGGGCATCCCTTCGGGATGTTCTTGACGGGGGCTGCCGCCATCTCCATCTTGGTGGGGCTATTCCTCGGTCTGGGGGCCGAGCATCCCTCCTGGACCGCGAAACCCCTCCCCGCATTCACGCTGGACGGTCCCGGCAACGTGGCAAGC
>JAAZNR010000143.1 GCA_012798155.1 Thermogutta sp.
GGGCGGCGCCGACGGCGGCGTGGTGGGCGGCGATTCTTGCTGCCCCGGCAGCGTGCCGGCCCACAAGATCGCAAGAAAGGCGACGACGGACGTTATGATCCGGATATGGGGCGTCTTCATGGCGGAACTTCCTTCCTCGGTCTCCGAGACGGCTTCCTTCGCTCTCCGGGGCGGCTTGCTTCGATCCTCGCAGCGGCTTGCTTCGGTCCTCGCGGCGGGTCGTCTCCTCCGAGGGCGTGTTCGGCGGTGCTTCCGGTCCGGTGGGCCTCGCGGGCGAGTGTTTCCATCGCCACCAATATCGCCCTTTTGGCGGCACTTGAAAACTCCCGGCGGTCGAGTCGCCGTCTTGGTGTGACGTTCCCCCCGCGGACAGACGGCGTGTAAAAAAACGGGTACCCGTCCACGGGCCTGCCCGGTCTGTTTTGAAACGCAGAGAGCGCGGAGGGCGCGGAGAAAGAAGAATTGGTAGTTCCAACTCTGCGTTCTCTCCAGCTCTGCGTTTCTAGCCCTTCATTCCCCGAAGGCCAATACTTTCCAGTTCCGGCCGGCCGACAGTTCCGGCCGCGTGGCAGTTCCGGCCGGGTGGCTGGGGTCGTAGCGTAGCGAAGCCCCCAGTCACGGGTCTTCGCGCCGCTTCCGCCACCGGCTCATGTCGGCGGCGAGTTCTTCCGCTGCAATCATGCGCCTGTCCGGTCTGTCTTTGAAACGCAGAGAGCGCGGAGGGCGCGGAGAAAGAAGAATTGGTAGTTCCAACTCTGCGTTCTCTGCGTTCTTTGCGTTTCCTTTTCATTCCTCAAAGCCGTTCACGGGCCTGCCGCCGACCCGTGGACGGTTACAAAAACGGAAGACGTGCGGAAGATACGCCGCGGGGGCGCGGTGAAGCGGTCCACGATCCGCGGAACAGGGACTAGCGGCGTTCCACGAATGCCGCCGCCTCCCGGTTTACGGCGAGGAATCCTGTATCTCCGCGGCGAACATCGCCAGGATGACCGGCATCATGGTAACCTCGCCTTGCTCGCCGAATCGGACCTCCGCCGCCTGCAAGGTGGTCAATCCGGCCACCAGCAGCCGGGCTTGCACTTTCGTGGCAAAGTCGGGTCGGGTCCGCAGGAGCAGGAATCGCTGCTTCTCTCCCCAGGAAATGACCACGGCGCCGGAGGGAAGGGCGGTGACCGTTCCCACCAAGACGACGCCCTGCTGCGGCACGGCCAAGCGTTCCTCCGCGAAAGCATTGAAACGTTGCGCCAGATCGTCGTCGATCTCTTGAGGGTTCAAGCCGGCGAACAGGTTGTCGGCCTCCGTCGCCGCCTGATCGATCACCTGGGGAGGGACGCCGGGCGGAATGTCACCGCGTATTTGCAGGTACTTGACGATGTTGGCCAACCTGGCCCACTCGGCCAAGATGTCGTACTCCTGGGTGTTTTGCGGAGCCCAGCTCATGGCCGCGGCCTTCTCCCACAAGGGGCGTAAGAGGCGGGTGTCCACGACCTGTTCGGGCGGGACATCCTGTGGTCGGATCGACGGGGCGGGCGGAAGAGGGCGGACTTCACCCCCGGACGCGCGGACTGTTTCCCGCAGGTATCGGACATGCGAGGCGAAACCGTATTCGGCCAACCGGTGCACGAAGGTGTTGACTCCCAGCACGCGTCCCGTCCCGTCCAAGAGCGGCCCGCCGCTGTTGCCCGGCGAAATCTTGGCGTCATGCTGGATCCAAATCATGTTTTGCGGGGCCTGGATCCGGGCCACGATGTGCTGGGGGAAGTTCCGCAGCAGTTCGGCCGTCGTCAGAATCCGACTGACGACGCCCCGGGAGAGGGAAAAATCGACGTTGTAGGGGTGGCCCAGGGAGTAGATTTCCGTGCCGATCTCGGGCGTGCGATCGTAGCTGATGTCGAGGACCGTCAATCGCACCGGCAGCTCGGCCAGTTGCAGGATGGCCAGATCGTAGCGGGGGGTCTCGGCCACCACGCCTTGGAGGCGGTAGGTCCTGCCGTCGGAGAAGCGGACTTGAGCGCGATCGTTGATCTGCTGGATGAGGTGGTAGTTGGTGGCGATCCAACCGCGGGCGTCGACGACGAAGCCCGTCCCGGATTGGATCACCGTGCCGCCCTCCACGGGGACCTCGATCTTGACGACGCCTTCCCGGGCCTGGATCAGCGTCTTGGCGACGACCGGCTGGTGGGGCGACCAATGGAGCGGGGGCGGAGCCTGGGGATTGCCGCGCGGGGGCCCGGCCGGGGA
>JAAZNR010000945.1 GCA_012798155.1 Thermogutta sp.
ACGCCATAAACCGCGACCGCTCATGAGCATGGCGCGGCTGGGCATGCAGACGGCCGGATGCGTGGACCCCATGATGAAGGCGTGCGTGAACGTGAAGCCCTCCGCGGTCAGCCGATCCAGGGCGGGGGTATGAATCTCCTCGTTTCCCAGGGCGTGGATGGTGTCGAATCGCTGGTCGTCACTGAAGAGGAAAAGCACGTTTTTGGGTTTTTGCGGTTCACCGGCCGGGCAAGGCGATGTCCCGGGAAATGCGCCGGCCGCCCATGCCATGCAAACGGCGGCGAAAACCGGCAAAACCGCGGAGGGGAGTCGCTGCGAAAACATGGCAAGCACCTCTCTGAATCGGCCCGGGGTCGTCACGTCATCGACCACCCGTCGGGCAAGACCGTTTCTTTCGGAACCACGATGACGCCGTCGCGGATCATGCCGAATTGCGTCTCGGGGGATTCCTGCACTCCGGATGCGTTGATCACGCGGACTTTTTGCCCGATGCGGCAGTTCTTGTCGATGATGGCGTTTTCGATGTGACACGCTTCACCGATCATCATAGGCGGGTCTTGCGTGGCGCCGTCGCGATCATAGAAGTCGTTACCCATGATGATCGCGTTTCGGATCACGCAATTGGGTCCCACGATGCTCCGCAGTCCGATGATGCTGTTTTCGATCACGCAGCCTTCCCCGATCACGCAACCGTCGGCCACCAGGCTGTGCTTGATGTTGGCGGCGGCGATTCGGGAGGGCGGCAGGAACCGGGCACGCGTGTAAAGCGGGGCGTTCGGCGTTTCCAGGGAGAACTCGGCGTCCGGTCGCGTCAAGGCCAGATTCGCGTCGAAGAAGGCCCCGATGGTGCCGATGTCCTCCCAATAACCGTCGAAAATGTAGGCCTGGACGCGGCAGGAGGCGATGACGGACGGGAAAACCTCCTTGCCGAAGTCGCGGTAGTCCGTGCGTTCCAGGATGTCGGCCAGGACGTCGCGGTTGAAGAGGTAGATGCCCATGTTGGCGACGTATTCGCGGCCCTTGGCGGGGACGCCCAACTTTTCGATCCAAGCCGGTTCGGTGCGGACGGCGTCGAGTTCCTCTTCCGTCTTGGGTTTTTCGTGAAAGGCCGCGACTTCCCCGTCTTCCTTCAAATGGACGATGCCGAGGCCGGGCGCCGCCTTGCGATGGACGGGGATGACGGCAATCGTGACGTCGGCATTCTTTTCTTTGTGCAGGGCCATCAGCCGGCGGTAGTCCATGCGGTAAAGCTGGTCGCCCGACAGAATCAGGACGTGCTCCACATCCTTGCGCCGGACGTAGGTCAGATTGTGACGGACGGCGTCCGCGGTGCCCTGATACCAATCCGAGTGGGTGAGAGTCTGCTGGGCGGCCAGAATCTCCACGAAGCCCCCGTGAAAGGCGTCGAAACTGTAGCTGGCGCGGATGTGCCGGTGCAGACTCGCGGAATTGAACTGCGTGAGGACGTAGATTCGCTCCATGCAACTGTTGATGCAGTTGGAGATGGGGACGTCGATGAGACGATATTTGCCGCCGATGGGCACGGCCGGCTTCGAGCGATACTTGGTCAAGGGATAGAGTCGCGTTCCGCGCCCGCCGCCCAAGATGAGTGCCAAGGTCTGCTTCATGACGAGTTCTCGCCCAGAAACCTCCCGCCCGCCGATCCGAAAACCTTTGTCCAAGGGTACTCCTGATTGATGCATGGTATCACAACGGCCGGCGACTTCAACCACCGCGGCGCGGTCCTGAGACCCCTGGGACGATCGGCAGGCCGAAACGGGATGCGCCGAGACGCGACGGCCGTCGGCTTTGCGCCTCACTGGAAGGCGAACCGATCGTCACTCGCCGGCGACTTTGCGCCTCACGGGGAGGGGAACCGATCGTCACGCCCCGGAGGCGGAGCACCGCCGCGGCGCAAGAATCCCCCCGCAAAATCGTCAATGCCCGCACTTCGCGCATGGAATCCCGGCGTGGCGGGGGCTTTCGCGGTCGGCGGCGGGCGACTCGCATCAAATACTCGCAACGCACGGACGATTACAAAGATTAGGCCGGCACGGATTATGCCGCCCTCGTCCCACGCTCGTTCACACTTGGCCCGTGTTGAACGGGATGGACCGCTTCTGGGAAGGAAAGGACGGATCCGATGAGATGGCGTTGGTTGTTTTGCGCGGCGATGGCCGGCGCGGTCGCTTGTCCGATGGCCGCGTTCAGCCAAGAGTCCGCGGAGCAGCGGCTTCAGCGATTGGAGGCCGAGACCCAGGCATTGCGCGCCGAATTGGCTCAGCTCAAGTCGGAGTCGCTCCGCCCCTTGCCGCCGGTGACTAACGAGCCGACTTCCTCCGCCCCTGATGAACCGACCTCCTCCGCCCCTCACTCGGCAACCTCCGTCCCTGATTCGGCGGCCTCCGCTCCTGACTCGGCAACCTCCGTCCCTGATTCGGCGCCGGCTCCGGGAGCCGAGCATTACACCATGGATGAATTGCGGGCCGAGATGAAGAAGGCGGCCTGGACCAAGGGCGACTTCAAGATCGTGCCCTACGGCATCCTGTGGGGATCGACGACCTACGAATCCTCCCGCACCAACGTCGGCGATTACGCGCTCTACGTCTTGTCCTCGAGCGATCAAGGCGAGGACGCCTGGCAAGTCGACGCCAAGTCCACGCGGTTGGGCCTGGATGTCACGGGACCGCAAATCGCGGCCCTCGGCTGTGCGCAAAGCGGCGGCAAGGTCGAGATCGACTTCCAGGGCAACTATCTCCAGGAGAACAAGGGGACCGTTCTTCTGCGGCACGCTTACGTGGAAGTCAAAAACGAGTACTTCCGGCTTTTGGCCGGCCAGACTTGGGACGTCATCTCGCCCCTGTATCCCGGCACGTTGATGTACTCGGTGGGGTGGGGCGGGGGGAACATCGGCTATCGTCGCGCCCAATTCCGCGCCGAGCGGTACTTCCACTTTTCCGATCATCTGCTCGTAACGACGCAGGCATCCATCAACGGCGACATCATATCCGAATTCGGCCCGGACCTTGTCGGCGATCACGCCGCTTGGCCCGTCGTGGAGGGACGCACGGCATTTACCTTGGGCGATCGCGGCAAGGGCGGGCGGCCGTTCGAGTTCGGCATTTCGGGACATATCGGCGAACAGTCGTGGGATTTCTTGACGCCCCCGATCGTGGATGACGACGAAATACGGACGTGGTCGTTCAACGTCGATTTCCGCTACCCGATCACCAAGCGATTAGGCGTTCAGGGGGAATTCTTCACCGGTGAGAACCTCGGCGCGTACATGGGGGGAGCCGTTCAGGGAATCAACACCACGACTCGCGAGGCCATTCGATCCACGGGCGGCTGGGTGGACGTGTGGTACGACTGGACCGACCGGCTGCACAGCCACGTCGGCTATTCGATCGACGATCCCATCAACGGCGACGTCACCACCGGCCGAACGTATAACCAGTTCTACTTCGCCAACCTCAGCTACGACTTGACCAAGCAGTTCCTGGTCGGCGTGGAAGCCGGCCAATGGAAGACGAATTGGGCGGGGAAGCTGCCCGGCGACAGTTTCCGGCTGGAATTCGTGGCGAAGTACGGATTTTGATCTTCTTCGC
>JAAZNR010000946.1 GCA_012798155.1 Thermogutta sp.
CGAATCGCCCAGGGCTATTTGGAGATGTCCGCGGTGCAGCCGACCAACGAAATGGTCGCCTTGCTCGAGACCTCGCGCCTCCTGGAGGCGAACATCAATATGCTACAGACCCAAGATCAAATGCTGGCCGGCCTGTTCAACCGGGTCCTGAAGACCGCCTGACGCTGCAACCTCGCGATGTCGCCAAAGCGGAGTGCGAACCGGTCCGGCAGGGCTTTTTCGCGGAGCAAGTGAGGACGGAGGAACGATGAGCGTTCAAACCCTATATTCGGCCGCCACCGGCATGACGGCGATGGAAAAGAAGCTGGATGTCATCGCCAACAACCTGGCGAACATCGAGACGACCGGCTTCAAGCGCGGGCGAACGAACTTCGAGGACCTGTTTTATCGCCACGAAGTCTTTCCGGGGGCCGAGGACAGCTCGGGACAATTCACCCCCACCGGCATCTCCATCGGCTTAGGCTCCCGGCTGTCCAGCATCCAAACCGACTTTCGGCAGGGGGCCTTTCAGCAGACCTCCAATCAACTCGACGTGGCCATCGAAGGCCCCGGCTTCTTCCAGGTGTTGGACCCCTCCGGGCAGATTTACTACAGCCGGTCGGGCAACTTCTCCATCAATGCCAACGGAAATCTCGTGCTGGGATCGGCCCACACCGGCCGCTTGCTGGAACCGCCCATCGTCATTCCCGAGGACGCCACCGCCGTTTCCATCACTCCGGAAGGCCGGGTCTTCGTCCAGCAGCCGGAGAACCCGCAACTCACGCCCGTGGGAGACATCGAACTCGTAACCTTCATCAATCCCGAGGGTTTGCTGAAGCTGGGCGAAAACCTCTTCGCCGAGACCGACGCCTCGGGTGCGCCCACGGCCGGCACGCCGGGACAGGAGGGCCGCGGGCTGCTGCGACAGAATGCCCTCGAGGCCTCCAACGTCGAGCCGGTGCGGGAACTGATCGACCTGATCACCACGCAGCGGGCATTCGAGATGAACTCCCAAGCCGTCCAAGTCGGCGACCAAATGATGCAGTTGGTTGCGAATATGAGGAGGTACTAATGACGGCCCAGCGACGAGGCGGGACGGTGCGATCTGTGCGGAACGGCGGCCTCGCGCCGCGAGCCGTCTGCACGGCCTTCGCGTTGCTCTGGATTGTCGGCGACGCATCCGCCGGCAGGGCCGCCGAACTGTCTCCGCGCGAGAATGCGATCTGCGCCGGGCCGGTCGCGACTCTCGGCGACTTGTGCGAAATTCGCGGGATGGACCCGGCTGCCGACGCGGCACTGGCGGACATCCCGCTCTTTCCCGCCCCGCCCGTCGGCGAGCGGCGCTTTGTTTCTCGCGACGAAATCCGGAACATCTTGGCGTTGCGAGGCATCGATCTCCGTCCCCATTCCTGGGCGGGTGCCGCGATGGTCGGTTTGACATCGGCGCCCGGCCGGGCGGCCGACCAAGACGAGCCGGTCTCCGCCGTGGTTCGACAGCGAGCCGAGGAAAATGCCGCGGCGGCCCTGCGGGAATACCTGGCTCGAACGCAGCCGGCGGGAATCGCCTGGGAAGTCCAGGTTCGGCTCGACGATCGGCAAGCGAATTGGTTGGGCACGCCCGATGCTCGCGTGGACGTGGAGTCGGATTCGGCCTTGGGCGTGGATCGGAGGAGGTTTTTGCTCTCTGTGACTGCCGCCGCAGAGACGGCGCGGTTCTCGATCGATGCGCAAGTTCGCCCGAAGCAGGCCGTGGTCGTGGCGTCCCGGCCGTTGGCCCGCGATTCGATCTTGACGCCGGCCGACGTGAGCCTGAGTTACGCAGCCGCAACGGGAAACGAAGGCAGCCCCTTGCATTCCCTGGAAGAGGCGATCGGCAAGCAACTGACCCTCACCGTCTCCGCCGGTCGCGTCATGGACAGAAGCCTCCTCCGCGAGCCGATTTTGGTGCGGCGGAACGACGTCGTCACGGTGTACACGCGGGCGCCCGGCGTGGTCATTCGCACCAACGCTCGCGCCAAGGACGATGCCGCCCGCGGACAGTGGATTCCCGTGGAAACCTTGGAGGTGCGTGGAAAACCGATCATGGCCAGGGTCATCGGAGTTCGGGAGGTCGAGGTCCTCGCCGGGAGCATCCAAACGCGGGAGCGGTGAGCGACCGCCTCGCGTTCGCGCCTGCCTGGCGGCCGATCACGCCGGCGAATCTCGTAACGCAACCCGGCTTCAGAAACAGCCATCAGCGAGAATGAGCCATGCCCTTGTTATCGATGTTTCGGCGACGGAATGGCGGCCGCGTTTTCCGCGGCGCGGGGCGGCAGGCGATCGGCATCGCGGTTGCGGCGGCGGGACTGTTGCTCGCGACTGGCAACGCCGCGGCTCAATCGAGCAGCCTGCTGTCGGCCGAAGGCGCGCCGGCCCCGACTTTGAGCCGTTTTTCGTGGACCTACCAGCCGCCCCAGCAGCCGAGAACGCTCCGCCTGCACGACCTGATCACGGTGCTGGTCGATGAGAAGACCCAGGTGATCGCCGAAGGCAACATGGACCGCCGCAAGAAGGCGGACGGCAAATTCGTCCTCTCCGACTGGATTCTTCTCAAGGGTTGGAGCCTGATCCCCGATCCGCAATCGGCCGGCGATCCCAAAATCGCCGCCGAAATGGAGAACAAGTATCGCGCCGAATCCGAGCTTTCCACCCGGGAAGCGATGAAACTGCGCGTGGCCTGCGAGGTGGTGGACATTCGACCGAACGGCACGCTGGTGATCGAGGGCCGCCGCGCAATCCTCGTGAACAACGAGAGCTGGGAAATCTACGTCACCGGCACGATCGATCCGCAGGCGATCCTCCCGGATAACACCGTGTTGAGCGAAAACGTCGCCAATCTCCGCGTGGTCAAACGCGAGGGCGGGCACGTCCGCGATGGATACCGCCGCGGCTGGCTCTTGAAATGGCTGGACGAGCATCAACCCTTTTGAGCACCCGGTACCGGGCGATTGGATTCCGCCGTGTTTGCGATGAGCCGACTGGAAAGAGCCGAGCGATGAACCGCTTTCCCGAAAGACTTCA
>JAAZNR010000947.1 GCA_012798155.1 Thermogutta sp.
GCCGGGGGGCAGGTAGTACAGCGCGTTGGTCGTCAGGGCCGTCGCTCTCAAAACGGCCTCCGGCGGAAACAAGTCGGCGACGCGATCCAGAACAAAGCTCTTTCCGCTCGACGACGGTCCTTGCAGGATTCCCGCCAGCGGCTTGTCCAAAACGCGGCTCGTGCCGACCAAGTAGAGGGTCAGCGAAAGCTCTCGTTCGCCGGCCACGCCAACCGCTTCGATGTCGGCTAGCACCCTCTTGAGTAAGTCCCCGGATTGCAGCATGGCCTCGGCCGCCTCCCGAACGTCTTGGGGCGTTTGCCCCAGGGCCTCGCGGCTCGCGTCGCGCCAGTCCGGCATGGCCTCAGGCTTCGCGTTCTTGGCGGCCCGTTCGGCCTCCTGATCGGCCTCATCCGCCTTGGCGACCAATTGTTCTTCCCACCATCGGCGGGCGGTGTCCGCGATCACGTTACGCCGCACCAACTCGTCGAGAAACTTTTGCCTCGCCGATGCCGCGTTAACGTCCAGCCGGTCGCGATAAAGCTCTTGGTCGCCGTCGAGGGCGATGACCAGGCGGCGAACGCTGCCGTTGCTGGGGCTAACTCGAAGATCGAGCATACCGGCCTCCTTTCCGTCGATGAGCCACGGCGTGCCACCACGCTCGCCGCATGGCGAACGGCATTTCGCCGTCAGCGCCCTGCGGGTACCGCGACGCCGATTTCACGATGACCGTCACCTCGTGGTCGTCCAACGGCGGCCGGCAGCGAAGCCGATTGGCCGCGAACAGGGCCGCCTCGATTTCATGCTCGGCAAGCCCGATTGCTCGATACCGACAAGCCAACTTGAAAAGACCGGCGTTGCGTTGACCCTCCGTGAAAACCGGGCCGATTTCTTCGCGCCCCGGCGCTTGGGCGCCTGGGTGATTCCGCCGGGACTCGATTGCGTCCAGGGCTTGGACCAACCATTCGGGGGGCGGGGGCAATTGATCGAGCCGGACGAGGGCGCGAACCCATTGATACCGGCCGGTCGTCGTCCCGGACGGCGGAGCGACGACAAACCCGCCCGCGCCGCGAGTATCCACGCCTGGGGCGATCACCCCAGCGCTGTTATGCCAGGGGCGAGGGGCGCGAAAGTAAAGATGCCAACCACCGCGTGGGGTCTTGGCCAGGGGGCATCGCGTGGCCTTTAGCTCCCGCCGCCTCGCTTCGCCGGGCCAATCGACGGACAAGGCTTGGGGGTCCAAGTCCAGCGCGATCAACCCGCGCCCCGTGGCGATCCCAACATTCGCCGCCGGCCATTGTTCGAACCACTTGCGGATCGTCGCCTCATCGGTCGCGGCCTCCGCCGGCCAATTGGCCAGAATCGGCGTCTTGCGACGGGGCGCTACCGGCAGAACGCGATAGCCGAGGGCCGCGTATCGCAAGGCGTGGTCAAGGGCGACGTTCATCGCTTTGCCTCCTTGCCTTCGGCCTTGCCGGCGTTCGCCAGAAACTCGATCAGGGCTTGACCCGAAATAAACTTCCATCGACCGTAGCGAAGCACGGGCAAGCCTTCGCGTTGCATCTTGGCGACGCTTCGTGGTCCGAAGCCCCAATCGCGAAGCCTCGAAATAGGGTAGGTCAACGCCGGATCAATCGGCGGGTATGGTGGAATCGGCCGATGCGGGCCGGGCTGCGTTCGGGAGGGGCGCTTGCTCATCGGCTCACCTCCTTGGCCCGCCGGCCTCTGTCGCCGCGTCGGGCGTCAATGGCGTTCAGCTCGTACCGCACTTGGGCCACCGCGTGAGCGTCGTATAACCGCACGTTGCCGGCACGGGCAGCCGGGCGGATATGCGGCCGAGTACGAAGGATGTAAAGCACGCGGGGCAGCGTAGCGCCCACTTCTTGAGCCAGCAGGGCGCTGGTGCGAAGGGTGGGAATCATGGGGCGCCTCCTACCTACTTTGTCGCGTCGGCCCGTCCGATGCGGGCCTCTGTAGGTAGCAAGCGTTCACGGTAGAAAAGCGTAAGTCCTTACGCGGACAAAGGATATGGTTCCAACTTGTTCATGAACAAGTCGTGAACATCTATGAACACCCATGAACGCCCTACAACGTGGGGCGTCGAGCAAGGCTGGGATTTCGGGCGTCCTCACGCGCATCGCGGGCTTGTTCGTCGATCAGCTTTTGCAGCACGTCCTCGTTGCTGGGAATGGTGTCCAGGTGTTGTTCCGTCA
>JAAZNR010000948.1 GCA_012798155.1 Thermogutta sp.
GGCCGGCGGCTCCGGCGACAAGGGCGGCCCGGAACGCTGGAACAGGCGGGCGCACGCGCGCCAGGGGACGGCGCAGACGACGGCGTCGCAGGGTTCGGTCGTGCCGTCGGAGAGGCGGAGCAGCCAGCCGGATGGGGTCGGCATCAGAGTATCCACCGCCGTCGCCCGAGAGATGAGCACGCCGGCCGCTTGCAGTCGCCCGGCTACTTCGCCGTCCCACAGTCGCCGCAAGGAAAGCCGCGGGAGATGGAGTTGGTAGCCGCGCCGCGATTGCATCAGTCCTTCGACGACGACCTTGCGGGCCGCGGCCAGGGAGGCGCGGTCGAGCGAGTCGGTCAGGGCGCTGAGGAGCAGCGGCTCCCAGAACATGCGGACGGCGGCGGGCGACTGGCCGTGCCGGGCCAGCCACGGCCCGATGGTGCCGTCCTCCGAAGTTTTTTTCAGGCGGAATATCGCGCGAAGGACGGCGAGCCGATCCGCTCGGCTCAGGCAGGAGAGTCTCAGAAAGCTCGGCAGGAGATGGAGCGGCGGCGGCAGGAGGGGAAAGGCGCGCAATCGCCACGTGCGACCGCCCGAGGCCGCGAAGTGGATGTCCCTTTGGCGTCGCCAATGGCGGCGCAGCCCCAGGCGGTCGAAGAACCGCAGCAGTTCGGTGCAGCAGCCCAGGGCGAGGTGTTGGCAGCGGTCGATCTCGCGACCGGTCGAGGCGTCGAGGAAGGAGCCGAGCCTGCCGCCCAGGTGTTGCTTGGCTTCCAGCAGCCGGACGCGGAAACCGGCTTGGGCCAGGGTCCAGGCCGCGGCCTGGCCGGCGGCGCCTCCGCCGATGACGGCCGCCCGCGCGGCAAGACGGACGCGGTGTTGCGTGGCGGCTGCACCGGACGTCATGGCAGGGAACGCCTGGCGGGCGGGAGCACGGCCCAGCGGACGGCCAGGGCGAGAATCCGCACGGCGGGCACCCGAATGCGCGTACGCAGAAGCCGGCCGCGGAATCGCCGCAGCCGACGGAACAGGGTCCAATACGTGGCCGTCATCAGGCCGAAGATGCGGCGTCCGCCGGGCGCTAGGTGGGGGAGGAGGTCGGCCCCGCGGCGATAGAAGTCGGCCGTGCGGTCCATTTGAAACTCCAGCCAGCGAGCCGTCTTTTCGTTCACGATCCCCGACAGGAGGTCCTCGGGAGCGAGGCCGAAGCGCGCGAAGTCTTCCAGGGGCAGATAGTAGCGATCGCGGCGTGCATCCTCGGCCAGGTCGCGGAGGATATTGGTGAGCTGGAGAGCGATGCCGCAGGCGTCGGCCTTGGCCAAGGCCTCGGCCCCGCCGGAGAATCCCCAGATATGGATGCACGCCACGCCCACCGCGGAGGCCACCTTGCGGCAATAGTCCAGGGTTTGATCGAAGGTCTGGAAGCGGACGGGTTGCAGGTCCGCGCGGACGCCGTCGATGACGGCTTGCAGGGCCTGCCAGGGAACGCCGTAGCGGCGGACGGTGTCAGCCGCGGCGGGCAATACGGCCATGCCCTCGGCCAAGAGGGGGTCGTCCGGCGGCGGTACGCCGGGGATCGCGTCCCCCTCCCTTTGTACCGACTGAAACGCCGTTTGCCAGTAATCCAGACGCCGCGAGGCTTGGTCGCTATCGGGGGCGGCAGAGTCGCCGGCGGGGATGGCGTCGGCCAGGTCGTCCGTTACTCGCAGGAAGGCGTAGAGGGCCTCCATCGCCCGGGCACGGTCCGGCGGAAGGAGGAAAAAGGCCGAGCAAAAACTGGAATGCGCGCGGCGGCACA
>JAAZNR010000949.1 GCA_012798155.1 Thermogutta sp.
AGTCACCTGGAGGCGGATCCCGCCTTGACGGCCGCGATCTTGAGGCTGGTGAACTCGGCCGCCTATGGTTTGCCGCGCCGCATCTCCAGCCTCCGCCAGGCCATCATGTTGATGGGCACCCGCTCGCTACGGTTGGCCGTGCTCAGCTTCGGCCTGGTTGACCGCTTGACCCGCGGGACTCCCGCCCAAGTGTACGACGATTTCTGGCGGCGGGCTCTGACCACCGCCGTCGCCGCGGCCAGACTGAGCCGGGAGGTGCAACGGAGCGCCGCGGACGAGGCCTACAGCGCCGGACTGCTGGCGGACCTCGGCGTGCTGGTCCTGGCGCAAGTCGATACCAATAGGTACGTGAAGCTCTACACGCAGCACCCGCATGGCACGACGCTGCAAGAAGCGGAGACGAGTCGCTACGGGTTCTCGCACGCGGCGCTGGGAGGCCGGTTGCTGTCGCGCTGGGGCATCCCGAACCCCTTGCCCATGGCCGCGGCCAATCACCACCTCCCGCCCGTCGGCGACGCGCTCCTGTTTCAAACCGTGTACGCCGGGACCTTGCTGGCCGACGTGCTGTGGACGCCGGGATCGCCGCTGCTGCCGCAAATCCAGGCCTTGCTGGAACGGCGTTTCGATTTCGATCTCGACGGTTTTATCGACCTGGCGATGGAGTGCAAGGCGGATATCGCGGACGCCGCTGAAATGTTCGCCGTGCGGATCGAGGGGGAGATCGACTGCCGGTGTTTGCGGCTCGAGGCCGCCCGCCGCTTTCGCGAAGAGGCCGTCGATACGGCCATCGACTACGACGGCGTGACCGCGGTCTTGGACCAAGACTTCGGCCCTTGAGCGAGGCCGCCCGTTCGCCTTGCCAGGGGGGGGAGCCTCGCGGCCGGCGTATCTCGCACGCGCGCCCCGCTGCGCGTACTCCGCGCGTTCTCCGCGCATACTCCTCGGCGTCTCGATCGTCAGAACGGTGCGTCGCCGAAATCTTGGGGCCCGTAGTCGTCGGCCACGTAATCGCCGGCGTAGCCGCCGTCGTCCATGGCCTCGCAATTCTCGAACCGCGTGAAGTCTTTCAACCAGGTCAGCTTGACCTCCCCGATCGGTCCGTTCCGCTGCTTGGCGATGATGATCTCGGCGAGGCCGGCGAGATTCTGCGACTGGGCCTCTTCTTGCGTGTGGTAGTATTCTTCGCGGTGGACGAACATGACCACGTCGGCGTCCTGTTCGATGGCCCCCGACTCGCGGAGGTGGCTGAGCCGGGGGCGGTTGTCCTTCGCCACCTCCGTCTGCCGGTTGAGCTGCGCGAGGCACAGGATCGGCACCTTGAGTTCCCGGGCAAGGGTCTTCAGCCGCCGCGTGATTTTCGCCACCTGCTCCTGCCGGGGATCCTTGGCGTTGTCCGGCTCGATCAGTTGCAGGTAGTCGATGACAATCAGGCGGAGGTCCTCCTTGCGTTTCAATCGCCTGGCCACCGCGGCGATCTCGGTTACGGTCCGGCTGGGGGCATCGTCGATCAAGAGGCGTCCGCGGCTCAGCTCGCCCGCCGTCCTCACGAGTTTCTCGCGATCATCCGACGAAAGAAAGCCGCTGCGGAACTTGTGCCCGTTGATCTTTCCCCGGGAACACAGCATCCTTTGAACCAACTCCAGGCGAGACATTTCCAGACTCACGAAGAGGCTCGTCATGCCCGCATCGACGGCGACGTGTTCGGCGATGTTCGTCGCCAAGGCCGTTTTCCCCATGCTGGGGCGTGCCGCCAAGATGACGAGTTCGGACTCGTGCATCCCGCCCGTCAGCTTATCCAGATCCGTGAAACCGGTGGGAACCCCGGTTCCCACCCCGTGCTCCATGCGGTGATCTAGGTGCTGGAAGGCCTCCATCAGGACGTCACTGATGGGGGCGATCTCGCTGGTGGAGCGGCGGTCCCGGACGGAAAAGATCCGCTCCTCCGCCCGATTCAACAGATCGCGCGGCTCCACTTCGAGGTGAAACGCCTCATGCACGATCTCGGTGCCGGCTTGGATCAAAGCCCGCACGAAGGCGTGGTTCTGCACGATCTCCGCGTAGTACACGGCGTGCGAAGCGACAGCGACGGACTGGGCGATTTCGGCCAGATAAGCCGCCCCGCCCACCGCCTCGTATTCTCCGTGACGCCGCAATTCTTCCACCAACAGCATGGGGTCGATGGTACGGTTTTCGGCGTGCATCGCCAGCATTCGGGCATAGATGCGGCGATGAGCGTCCTGATAGAAATCGTCGGTGACGAGGCGGATCGCCACGTCATCCAGGACACGAGGGTCCAGCAGGATACTGCCGAGGACGGCCTTTTCAGCGTCGTCGCTGTGCGGCGGCGTCCGCCCGAAAGGCGTCCCATCTCCGCCGTGCCGGCCAGAGCCTTTCTCTTTGACTTCGCGTCCGTTCTGGCTCACGGCAAACCTCGAAAAGCAGTGTCCGTTCCCATCAA
>JAAZNR010000950.1 GCA_012798155.1 Thermogutta sp.
CGATTCCGTGGCGGCACGGCGCCGCCGCTTCGATCCTCTAACTGGACTTTTGCAAATTGTCGTGACAAGTTCCCCTCCGCCTTGGAAGAGGGTTATGGTGAGGGCAATTAGGCGCGAAAACGGCTTGCCGTGATTGCCCAACTTCACCAAGCCCTCACCCGCTGCCCCTCTCCCAGAGGGAGAGGGGAGCAGTTTGCAAAAGTCCATCTCTAACGGTAGATGAGGTTGCTTTGCGGGGGCAGATGGTCGCCGAAGGGCAGGACTTTGGGTGCCGGCCGCTCGGATGCCCCCTGGACGGCCGATTCATCCGTCGCAACAGGGGGCTTTGCGCCATCGCCGGGTATCGTGTTATCGCTTACTCCGGTTGCCTCGATGACGGGGGCCTCTTGCGAATTCATCGAGGTCGATGTCCCCTGGGGCATCCGGCTTACCGGCGACCGGGTGGACGAGGCCGCCTTCCCCTTATAGGTGGCGCAGGCGTCACTCTCGGGGAGGCTGGGAAGGATTCTGCCGCTTTCTAGGGTTATGGAATGTTCGCCCTCGGTCTTCTCCGAAAGCAACTCGGGGAAGAATCTTTGCTCGTTGCCGGCTGACAGTGGCTGGGCCGGGCCGTCCTCCGCCGCCCAAGCAACGGCCGGCACGACCGCGTCTGTACTCTGCATTGCGGAGGCCTCTACCACCCCATCCGGCACCTCCACGGCAAGCGACGGCGAGTCTGCTTGCAGCAACTCCGGCGGAATCCCGCCCGGCATATCGGCGCTGGAATCACTCGGGGCAGGCCGTTGACTCTCGCCGCCGTCTTTCCGTGTCACGGAAAATACCCAATTTACCAACTCGCGATATTGTCGCGCTGAATTGCCGGAAAAAATTGGCGCGGCGGTGCCCCCGTGCGGACGGGTCGGCGCTGCGAGCAACGGACTGGCGCCGGGGTCCTGGAAGTCGATCCAACCGAGTACGATTTCGAGGTTATGAGCGGTTTCGGAGCGTGTAGCCGGCCGACCAAACGGGATGCGGAACAAGCGGCGATCGCCGGGGGCGTTCACTCCGTGGCAGCCCGCCGTGGCACACTGATTGCTTAAAATCGGCTGAATGACGCGAACGAAATCCGATCCGGTGTTGGCCGGTAGGCCGCGAAGAAGGGCCGACGGATCGCTTCGTCGAAGCGGAGCGGCGGTTACGTCCGGAACATCGGTAATCTTCACGGATAGTGGAGCCGTGTCGAGGGTGACATGTTGGCCGGCCGGCATCGCCCCATTGCCCGGTGAGCCTACTTGAGGTGCTCCGGATAACCACGAAGGCAGAGGCAAGCGATTCATAGCGGAAGCCGAAATCCGGTCACCCCCTTCGGCGTGCGGTGTTTTGGCCTGCTGCCGTCCATGGGGGAGACCGGCGACGGCCGAGTCGGATAATTCGATCCGGCGCGCCGCCAGGCCGATCATCGGGTGGTCCGGACGGAGGGATCGAGCAAGCTCCAATTCGTGCCGCGCCTCTTCCTTGAGGCCGTGTTCCATGCACCAGACGGCGAGTTCCAGGTGGGCGTCCGCCTCGCCCGGCGGCAGGCGATCACGCTGCCGGGCATACAACTCCAGGGGGCTCCCGGCGACTTCCTTGATCTCTCGTTTCGAGACGGCAATTTCACCGCAATTGACTATGATACGGACTCTTTCGCCGTCATCCACTATCTGACCCACGATGACGGCTCCATTGCGCAGCAGGACGGCCCGTTCGGTGGATTCGGAAGCCTCAGCGACAGGTCCGGACCGTTGGGCTGGAGCACGAGCGGGGTAGTTGCAGAACGAGACACCAACGACAAAGCCAATTAAAGCAGCGAAAATCCGCCGAACCCGAATAGCAATAGGGCGGCCCGGACGAGCGAAGGTTCGGTCGCGTCGAAAGATCCGCGCTATCTGGTATCGGTCGAGATTCGTGCTCATGATGGAGGGAGAGTACCGAATGCCGGGCGGGGGTGGCAAGAGCGGTCATGCGATGGATGGCGTTTTGACTGCAGTACTGGACCTTTGCAAATTGTGGTGACAAGTTCTCGTCCGCCTTGGAAGAGGGTTATGGTGAGGGCAATTAGGCGCGAAAACGGCTTGCCGTGATTGCCTAACTTCACCAAGCCCTCACCCACTGCCCCTCTCCCAGAGGGAGAGGGGAGCAGTTTGCAAAAGTCCAGTACAGTATTGCCGGGGGATAGCGAAAGTATTGCCGGGCGACGGCGAAATCGGCTCGCCCGCCTGGAATTCGCCCCATTCGCAAGCCCGGAACGATGCCGGACGAACGGTCCAGAGCAAACGGAGGTGAGTCGGCGGATGGAACGGCGGGAGATTTACTACTCGGGTAGGGTCCAGGGGGTGGGGTTCCGCTACACGACCCTTCAAATTGCGGCAGGGTTCAATGTCACCGGCTACGTGGAAAACCTCGCCGATGGCCGAGTTCACCTGGTGGCGGAAGGCCCCTCCGAAGAGTTGGATCAATTCACGCGTGCTGTTTCGGCACGATTAGCGTACCACATCCGGACAACGGAAGAGTCGCGTGGGCCGGCGACGGGGCGCTTTTCCGGATTTACCATTCGCGGGTAATGCCTCTACGCGCGTGCCCCCGCTACGGGTGGTTGAAGGCTGGCCCAGTTGGAGTTTTCGGCCCGTTCGAACCAAAACAGCGGATATGTCGTACTGGCCCAGTCGGCTCGGCATTTGTTTAATCGTTGGGCCTGCGCCGACTGCTCGCGCACTGCGAGCGACGGTTTGCCCCCGATTGGATTGCCGTTGTAGAGAAGCATCACGGTAGATAAGCGTCACGTTCGGAGCCTGGGCTTCTATGAACACTTTGCAGACTGTTTCGGAAGTATTCCAGCCGGTCCTGGCGAGTTGGCTGGGGCGGCTGGATACGCTGATTGCGATGCTTCCCGTCTGGATGAAGCCGCTGTGGATCGTGGCATTGGGCTTGCCTGCCGCTTTGGCCTTGATAGCCCTGGGCCTGCAAGGCCTCAGCTTCGTGGCTCCGCGCGTCACCGCGATCGGTCGGACCACGTCGAAGGAGGCCACATCCCAGCCGCTGTTTTACGTGCTGTTGGCCTTCGGCATCGTCGCCCTGCTTTTGTTTCCGGTTCTTCCGTTCAATACCTTCGGCGAGGACATCAAGCTCGTCAAGGCCGACGGTCTAACGCTCATCAAGGTTTTGGCCGTGGTCTTGGCGGTCTGGACCGCCAGCGTATCCATCGCGGAAGAGATCGAGGGAAGGACCGCGTTGACTCTGCTCTCCAAGCCGATCGCCCGTTGGCAGATGGTCGTGGGCAAGTTCCTCGGCGTCATGCTGCCGGTGATCCTGTTTTTCCTTTTGCTTGGCTCGGTATTCTTGTGCAGCGTTTCCTTTAAGGTGAGTTACGATTCGCGGGAGACGGCGCGGCCGGACCCGACCGTGCAAGAGTGTCAAAGCGAAATGCTGCAAACTACGCCGGGCTTGGTGCTGGCCTTTCTGGAGACCATGATCCTGGCCTCCGTGGCAACCGCAATCTCAACGCGTCTGCCGCTCTTGCCCAACCTGGTGATCTGCGCCACGATCTATGCCATGGGGCATCTCTTGCCGACGGTCGTCCAACAAACCGCCGACCGGCTGGAATTCGTGGCCTTCGCGGCCAAACTTTTGGCCGTGATCCTGCCCGGGCTGGACTACTTCAGCATTGAAACCCCCATCGCCACGGGCCAACCGGTGCCGCCGGAATACCTCGGTCTGACCTTGCTGTACAGCGGCATTTATATCGGCATGGCCTTGCTGGTCGCCCTGCTGCTCTTTGAAGAGCGCGATTTGGCGTAAGAAGA
>JAAZNR010000001.1 GCA_012798155.1 Thermogutta sp.
CTCGATGCGAAGAGGGTTGGGCGCGACCGCGGGCCATTGGCGGCGCAGAGCATCCAACACTGCCGCCGCATCTTCAGGGGAAAGGCCTTCGAGGACGCGGACGCGATCGGCCGTCCCTTCCCCGCTCGGTACCTCCCCCAACTTGACCAAGAGGTTTTGTACCTCCTGAACCTCGACCTCATTCGCCCAGAGCAGCAGGCGGTTGTTTTCCACGTCGGCGTCCACGCGGAATTCGTTGGGGTTTTTCTTCGACTGCCTCTGGCGATCCCGCTCCCAGGGCGGCAGCCAGGACGGCGTGGAGGCGGCCGTTTCCTGCTGCCCGCCCATCATGAAATCGATCGTCCCGGCCACGTAATCGGCGGGCAGACGGCGTAGCTGGATCACCTCGAAGCGCCGGCCGCTGCCGTCCAAACGCTCGATGACCGCCCGAATCGTCACGTGATCGGCCAGCGGCGCATACACGATCAGGGCGTTGTTCGCCTTGTCCACTTCGATCCGCGCGGAGGGGTCCAGCCCGCCCAATTCCTCCAGCGTCTTGGCCAGCGGCTCGGGATCGACGGCCGCCAGGCGGTACACCTGCCAGCGCGACATGCCGGCGAGAAACGCACCGCTATCGGACGGCACATCCAGAATCTTGACCGCCTGTTCGATGACGGCCATTTTGTCGGGAGGGGCCTGCGCTACGATCGAATTGCGGCGCTTGTTGACCACGAAGTTGGCGTCGGCCTGGATCTTGAATCCCACCGGGGCCTTGCCGCCCGGTTGCGGCCCGCCGGGTCCGCCCTGCATCTGCTGCATCTGCTGTTGGGCCGCCATCATGGCCTGTTGCATCTGCTGCATTTGCTGGGGGTTCATGCCGGGCGGCATGGCAAAGCCGCTCTGCTTCAGACCCAGCAGGTCTTTCAGTTGTTCGGCCGTCTCCTCCGCCCGGGCGTATTGCAGGACGAACTCGCGAACCAGCCGCTCCTGCCCCTGGGGCGACTGCTCCTCGCGGAGCAAGCGGGCCAATTCCCGCAGGTTGACCACCGCGTCCATAGCCTCCAGGCGATTGGTGGTCGGGAGCGGGACGAGCTTTCCCCGCGGGCTGAGGTACGGCTTGAATTCCTCCGCCGCCCTGTCCGCCAGAATCCAATCCAGCGCGAACGATACCCGCACGAAATCGAAGTCCGGCAGGCGATCCAGGTCCTCCAGGGTCGCGCGCGGCACCAAACCGGGGTCCACCTTTTCCAGATTCACCACCATCAGGACCTCCCCGCGGCGGATCATGGTGAAGCCGCGGTGGAAAAGGTGCTGATTGATCAGATTCCGCATCTCCTCGACGGTATAGCTCTCGCGCGTCACCAAGTTGAGATAGTCGCCCGGCAGCTCCCGCCAATCCAGACTCATCCCGGAGACGTCGGCCAGCCACTCCATGATCTTGGGCCAGGGCTGGTTGCGGAAGTTGACGCGGACCTTGCCCGACTCGTCCGGGCGGACGTTCAATTCCTCCGGGTCGGGCGGTGATTCCGGCTCCGTAGGGCGGTTGACGACGCCTCCGGCAGCGCTTTCCCCAGGCCCCTTGCCGGAAGATTCCGGGCGTTTGGAGCCGTCACCCGGCGGGCCTTCTCCCGGTTTCGATTGAGGAGAAAGAGCCGGCGGCTGCGAGCCGGGGGCGATGGCGGGCTGCGCCTCGCCCGGGACCGGGGCGGCTTTGATCGCGGGCCCCTCGACGACGACGGCGGGAGCGGCGTCCCCGCCGGGGATCGAAACGACGCCTTCGTGCCTTTCCACGGATTGTGCTTCGACCACCGCCTGGGCGCAGGCAGTCTGCCCCGCCGGCCAGGCCGTTCCCGCTAGCAACAACCACAAGCACAGCAGACCACCCGCCCGCCGACGGCGGCAGTCCTCGGTCCGGACCATTCTTTCGGCCGCGCACATGGTTTTGGTTCCGCGAAGTTCCGCTGTTCAGCGAAAAGAAGGCGTCTCATCGCGTACGGCCGGCCGCGCCGGCGGACCGCGATACGATTCCCGTCGCCGCGTGCCCCCTCGTACACCCCCCGGCGGCGGCGCATCGCCCACGAATCCGTCCCCGAACTTCATTGTCAACCGTCAGCGGGCGGTTGTCCACGCAAAAAGAGAAAACCTCTCGGCAACGTCGTGCCGGAGCGGCGCGCAAGCACAGCGGAAGCCCGCCCCTTTGCCCTTTCGTCTTTCGTTAGTCGCCCTCCTCCTCTTCCAGCGGGACCTTCAGCTCGGGAGGGACGTCGGTGTTGGGAAAACCGGCGGCCTGGAGTTTGCGCAAGGCCCAGGCCGCCCGGCCCGGCCAATCGGGGAAGTCCTGGGGCTGCTCGGTCAATCCGGCGCGGAGGGCGGGTATGGCGGCCTCCGCGGCCGGACCCATTTCCAACAGCAGCGCCATCGCCTCATCGCGGTAAGTGCCCTCGCGGAGGTCACGCAGGATGGCGTCGATGGCCGGCTGCGATTCCCCCCGCATCCGCCACAAGGCCCAATAGACGACGGAGGCGGGAAAGACCGGTCGCTTCCGGTGGGACTCCAGGATGGCGGTCGCGGCCCCCTCGCCCGCCGCCGGACCGATCCGCCCCAAAGCTTGGATCGCCTGTTCGCGAACCGGCTGGACGGGGTCATCCACGGCTTCGATCAGGGCTTGCAGGGCCTCGGTACCGATGTCCGGTCCCAGTCTTCCCAGGGCCGCCGCCGCGTTGCGTTTGACCGAGGCCGCCCCGTTCTTCAGGCGATCGATGAGGTCGGGAACCGCCTCCAGCGCGGCCGGCGCACCGATCGCCCCCAGGGCGCGGCACGACCAGTATTGCGTGTGAAAGTCCTCCGAGAAGAGCTGTTTTCGGAGCAGGGGCACGGCGGGAGCGGAGGCCGGTCCGATGCTCATCAAGGCCCCGATCACGGCGCGGCGATAGCGGGGATCGTCCTTTTCCAAGAGTTCGATCAAGCGCGGCACGGCCGGGGCGCCGGCCGGGCCGATCTCGTAGATGCCCAGGCAACCGTAGGCCGCCTGCTTGGGATCGTCGCCCTTCAACAAGTCCATCAAGGCGGGCAGGGCGGCCTCCTTGTAACGACCCAAGGCCTGGGAGGCCAAGATCCAATTGGGCTTTTGCCAGCGGCCCCCGTCGTCGTCTAATGCCCGAATCAAGGCCGGCACGGCGATGTCGGCGCGTGCCGGGGCCGTCTCCGCCAACCCTTGAATGGCCGCGCGGCGGACGTCCGCATCCTCATCCGCCAGGGCCTGGACCAATTCCGGTACGGCCTCGGCCCCCTTTTTCGCCGACTCCGCCACCGCCGCCGCCCGCCGGATCGCCGCTTGGCGCTCGGCCTCCGTTCGCGCATCCGTCGCCGGGGCGGGACTCTCCGCTTCCTCCGGCGTCTGGTTCGCGGACGACTCCACGGCCGGCTCCGCAGCCGACGCGGCAGGTCCTCGGCCGGCCTGAACGAGCAGCCCCAAGGCCACGCAACACGCGATCACGCCCCAGACGATTCGCCTGAATAACACGCCCGCTTGAAAAGTACGGGCTGCCGGAAGGCATTGAGACGGCCGATCTTGAA
>JAAZNR010000144.1 GCA_012798155.1 Thermogutta sp.
ACGGCGGATTGGATCGTTCCGTGGCCGGTGATCAAAATCACCTCGGCCTCGGGCTGCTCTTGCTTGGCGAGATTGAGAATGCCCAGGCCGTCGATGTCGCTCATGACCAGATCGGTGATGATGACGTCGAACTCCTTTTCGCGGATGAGCCGTGCTCCCTCCGGTCCGGAAACGGCCGTGGTGCACGTGAAGCCCGCACGTTCCAAGACTTCGGCGACGGTCTCGGCATGGGCGCGATCGTTGTCGATGATGAGCACTCGGGCCGGCGGCGGTCGATCGTTGCCGCGTCCCTTTTCGCCCGCGACCATGGCGTTCCTCCTCTTATGCGGCCGGCGCCTCGTCCTGCCGCTGCTCCAAGTCGGCCGACAACCGCGGCGGCGTCGGGAGCGTGATGCTGACTTGCGTTCCCTTGCCCGGCTCGCTCTGAATTCGCAGGCTGCCGCCGTGGGCTTCGATGATCTTTCTGGCCGTGGGAAGCCCCAAGCCGGTGCCTCCTTGTTTCGTCGTGAAGAAGGCCTCGAATGCCCGCTCGATGGTTTCCTCCGACATTCCGCAGCCCGAGTCGATCAGGTCCACCGTCACCCCGTCGGGGCTGGGAAACGTGCGCACGACCAGTTGCCCGCCGTTGGGCATCGCTTGCAGAGCGTTGATCAGAAGGTTGAGCAGCGCGGACTGGAAGGCGTCGGGATCCAGCAGCACGCTGGGGATGTCGCCCGTCAGATACTCGATCATTTCCACGCCTGCCTCCTTCGCTCTCGGGGCGAGGAATTGCAGGACCCGGCGAACCTCCTCATTGAGGCCGGCGGGCCGCAAACTGAGCCGGTCCGCCCGGGTAAACCGAAGAAAATCGTCCAGTATCATCTGAAGGCGATCGCATTCTTGCTGAACCATTTTGACCTTGTTCAGCGTTCGGCGTTCCTTCGGGGTCTGGGGTTCCGCGAAATCCTCGGCCAAAAGCTCCATGTTCAGGCGGATCGTGGAAAGCGGGTTCTTGATCTCGTGGGCCAAGGCCCCCGCCAATCGGGCGATTTCGTGATAGCGGTCAAGCAGCTCCCGCTGGGATTGCCGGTCCGACATATCGCGAGGTCCTCACTACCGCTTTCCGCCCATCCCCGCGCCAGGCTCGACGGTCGCTCGCGCGGCGAAACCACAATCCGTCAGTTTATCGCTTTTTCGCGGCGGCGTCGGAATCCGCCATCCCGGGTTGCGCCGCCAATCCCGGCGAAAGACGCCGCACGCCAAGAGCGCCCGCCGGCCGGGGCACCGCCGTTCAAAAAAAATCGCCGCGCCAAAAGTGCGGCGATGCGGGCGGCGAGCCGAAATCGGAATCGGACGCAACCGCCCGGCCGACGCCTCGCGGCGAATCGACGCCGCCGACTCCCGCGTGATGCGGCGGCCGATGGGAAAACCTAACGCCGGCGGTGGCTCGGACCTTGACGGCGATGCTGCTGCGAGGGCGGCGGCGGGGCGGCGCTCTCCTCCTGTTGCTCCCCTCCGCCTTGCTTCTGCGTCAATTCCCGGAGCGCGATTTTGCGGCTCAGCTTCACGCGATCCTGATCGTCGATGGCGATGACCTTGACCGGCATGGCGTCGCCCACCTTGCAGATGTCGGAGACGCTCGCCACGTACTCATCGGCCAACTCGCTGATATGGCACAAGCCGTCGCGACCGGGAAGGATTTCGACGAAGGCCCCGAAATCCTTGATGCTGGTGACGCGCCCGTCGTAAATCTTGCCGATCTCGATGGAAGCCGTCAAAGCCTCGACCTGCCTCATGGCGGCCTGGGCGTCTTCCAGCGACGCCGCGGAGATCGTCACGGTACCGTCGTCTTCCACCTCGATCACCGACCGCGTCTTCTCCTGCAACGCGCGGATGATCTTTCCTCCCGGACCGATCAGCGCCCCGATCTTGTCGATGCTGATCTTGGTTCGCAGCAGCCGCGGGGCCCATGGCGAAATGTCGTTCCGGGGACGCGGAATCACGGCCAGCATCTTTCGCAAGATTTCGATGCGTGCCTCTCGGGCCTGCTTCAAGGCGGCCCTGATGACGGCCTCGTTGATGCTCTTGGCCTTCAAATCGAGCTGGATGCCGGTGATCCCGTTGGGCGTGCCCGCCGCCTTGAAGTCCATGTCGCCGAAGTGGTCCTCGTCGCCGATGATGTCGGTCAGGAGGGACCACTGCTCTTCGGACTCCTTGACCAAGCCGATCGAGATGCCCGCCACGGGATTCACGATCGGCACCCCGGCGGCCATCAAGCCCAAGGTCGCCCCGCAGACCGTCGCCATGCTGCTCGAACCGTTGGACTCCAGGATGTCCGAGATGATGCGGATGGTGTAGGGGAACTCGTCGGGGCCGGGCAGCACGGATTCCACGCTCCGCTCGGCCAGGGCGCCGTGCCCGATCTCGCGCCGTCCCGGTCCGCGGATCGGCCGGCACTCTCCCACGCTAAACGGCGGGAAGTAGTAATCGAGCATGAATTTCTTGCTGTATTCGTCGATGATGCCGTCCACACGCTGCTCATCGCGGGGCGTCCCCAGCGTGACCGTGATCATGGCCTGCGTTTCGCCCCGCTGGAAGAGCGCCGACCCGTGCACCCGCGGCAGAACATCGACCTTGCAAGTAATCGGGCGAATTTCGCTCAAGGCCCGGCCGTCGGGTCGCGTGCCGTTCAACAGGAGGTCTCGCACCACGCGGCGCTCCAGCTCCTGCCACGCGGAGTCGAATTGCTCGACGGTGAAGTCGGCCTCCTGCCCTTCGGAGGGCATCATCTCGGCCAGAGCCTGCTCCCTTAACGCTTCGACCGCCGCTGCACGCTCCAGCTTTCCCGGCGTCGTCTTCGCCGCGCGGAAGGCGTCATAGTAGCGCGAACGGAGGGATTCGTAGAGCGGACCGGGCTTGACCGGTTCGAACTCGAGCTTCTTCGGTTGCACCTGCTCGACCAACCGCTTTTGCAGGCCGATGACCTGTTTGATGAACTCGAAGGCCGCCATGATCGCGTCGCCGACGACCTCCTCGGGCACCTCGCGGCCGAAGCCTTCGATCATCAAGACGCCGGCTTCCGACCCCGACACGATCAAGTCGAGGTCCGCTCGCTCGCACATATCCTCCGTCGGAAAGGGCACCACCAAACCGTCGATCAGGGCCACGCGGACCGACGCCAGCGGGCCTTCAAACGGAATCGGGGAGATCATCAGCGCCGTCGCGGAGCCGATCATGGCGAGGACGTCCGGGTCATTCTGGCGATCCGCGGCCATGGTCAAGGCCTGGACCTGCACCTCGTCACGATAGCCCTCCGGGAAGAGCGGCCGAATCGGCCGATCGATGAGGCGCGAGATGAGAACCTCGCGGGTGCTGGGACGCCCTTCACGCTTGAGAAATCCCCCGGGGAACTTTCCCGCCGCGGCGTACCTTTCGCGGTAATCGCAGCTCAAGGGGAAGAAATCGATTCCCGGCCTGGGCGGGCCGGACGTCACGGCGCACAAGACCACCGTGTCGCCGTAGCCTACTAAACAACATCCTGCCGCCTGTCTCCCCAGTTCTCCTGTTTCGATCCACAGGGACTGACCGCCGATCTTTTCTTCTACCCGTATCTTCAACTTCTCTCACCTTTGCAAATCGCGGTGCCACGGCGAATGCAAGGGCGCCTTGGAGATTCCATCCGTTGCAAAGAATCCGATCCCGAGAGGGCAACTTCCGCACCGCAGTCGGCCGCCGGATTCGCGGCCGGCGCGATCCGCCGGGGCTACTTTCGCAGTTCCAGCTTTTGCACGATCTCGACGTACCGCCCGGGCGCCGTGCGCTTCAAATAGTCCAGCAAGCGACGCCGCTGCCCTACCAGCATGAGCATGCCTCTGCGCCCGGCGAAATCCTTGCGGTGCAGCTTCAGATGCTCGGTCAAAGACTTGATTCGGGAGGTCAATACGGCAATCTGCACCTCCGGCGAACCAACGTCGTTCGCCGACCGTCGATACTGCTCAATCAACTCCCGCTTTCGTTCCCTGGTGATCGTCATCTGAAACCCGCAAGTGCTGTCGACCGAAAAATCGTTCCTTTGCCACGGTGTCCCCCGCGCCGATGCCGGATCCACCGTACCGCACCAACTCCATACACCAAAGTTCGACCAACTCATCCAACCATATCAATGTACCGGGAATCCCCCCATCTGAAAAGGGCGTCTCCCTTCACGCTCGCGAAGGAGAACGGCCCCGCCTGGAGAGGTAGTCGCGGTTCGCGGCCGAAGGTTAGCTCAGCAGGGCCTTGGCCCGCGCCGCCTCCCGGGTATAACGGCCGAATTTGTAAAGGAACGTTTTGCGTTTGGTTTCGCTTTTTGCGACCTCCGCGAGCCGGGCGTACTTCCGCGCCAGGGATTCCTTGACTTCCACCAATCGTGCCAATTGCCGTTGCCGGGAATTCATTCTCTCCTCCACGCCGTGTGCTCTTGCTTGGACCAACTGATCCTCCTCTGTCGGATGGACAAGCTTCCATCTTTTCAGGATTATTCCTCCGCGTCAAGGATGACGGGCACATCGATCCGCTTTCCTCCCCGGATTACCGTGAAAACCGCCTTGTCGCCGGGCTGTTTGGCGTCCAGGATGGTCAGCAGGTCGTCCACGGACCGCACCGGCGAGCCATCGACCGCTACGATCAGATCGGCCGCGGAGCGGTCGATGCTGGTGGACTCGAAAACCAGCGGTCCTTGCCGCCTTCGCGTTCGCACGATGCGAAAACCTTGCAGGCCGGCACGCTCGGCGGCTCCGCCCGGCCGCAAGACCGCGATCAGC
>JAAZNR010000145.1 GCA_012798155.1 Thermogutta sp.
CCCGATGACCGTTTCGCCTCCCATCTATCTGGACAATCACGCCACCACGCGATGCGATCCGCGGGTAGTAGCGGCGATGTTGCCCTATTTTGGCGAAACATACGGCAATGCGGCTTCAACGACGCACGCATACGGGACCTCGGCGCGGCAAGCGGTTGACGACGCGCGCCAAAGAATCGCCAATTGTCTGGGTGCATCCTCCCAGGCGATCTACTTCACCAGCGGGGCCACGGAGAGCAACAACCTTGCCATTCAGGGATATTTGCGGCGTTTGAAACGGCCGGGCCACGTCATCACCACGGCGATCGAACACACGTCCGTACTTGAGCCTATCGAGGCCGTGCGATCCCTGGGATACGACGTCACGGTCCTTTCGCCGGCTCGGCACGATTCTCCGGAGGCCGGAAGGATTAGGCCCGAGGCGTTTCTCCGAGCGATCCGTCCGGACACGGTATTCGCCTCGGTGGGTCTGGCGAATAACGAGATCGGCGTGATTCAACCCCTGCGGCAAATTGCCGAAATCTGCCGCGCCAAGGGCATCGTTTTGCATACCGATGCGACGCAGGCGGTGGGCAGAATCCCGGTGGACGTCAGTGAGCTTGGCATCGATCTCATGAGCTTTTCCGCCCACAAACTCTACGGCCCGAAGGGCGTCGGAGCGCTCTTCGCGGCCAAGCGAACGCCTCCCCTACGTTTAGCGCCGGTGATCCTCGGCGGGGGGCATGAACACGGGCTACGGAGCGGCACGCTGAACGTCCCCGGCATCGTGGGATTCGCCGCGGCCGTGGAACTGTGTTGCCGCGATCTCCAGGCCGAATCGGATCGCCTCCGCTTGCTCCGCGATCGGCTGTTCAGCCTTTTGAAATGCGGGTTGGGGGATGAAATCACCCTCAACGGGCCGACCTTGGAGCGGCCGGACCTGCGTCTGGCGGGGAATCTGAACGTCCGGTTCCGCCGCCTGGATGGAGAGACCCTGCTCCTCCATCTGCCCCAACTCGCCATGAGCAGCGGTTCGGCTTGCAGCTCGGCAACCGCGAAACCGAGCCACGTCCTATCGGCGTTGGGCCTGTCGGAACCGGAAGCCAGGGCCTCGATCCGCATCGGACTGGGTCGATTCAACACGGAGGAAGATGTCCGCACCGCCGCGGCAGCCGTCATCGAGGGGACGAAAACCCTCCTGGGAAGCGAGCGAGGCCGTTGAGGGACCGGCGCGGAATGCCCTTTCCTCCACATCTTCGCCGCGGTGTTCCCAATCTCCCGCCGTTCCTGAAGCCCGGCTGCAAAGGACTCGCCTTCCGCGAGAAATCCGCAATACCGCGTTGCGTGTCACTCGCGGCGTTGAAAACCGACTTATTGCAGCTACCCCAACCTACTCGTAAAATCACAGTGAATGCTGAGGGACGGAGTTATGACAGCCCCGGGGTCTTCCGGCGAACGTCCACAAGGGGAACGGGTATGGAAAACGCAGCGAGACGGCAAGTCGGCCAAGCGACCTCGGGTCGGGCGGAGCTGAATCGGCGACAGGTGTTGCTCTTCCTCTCGTTGGCGCTCACGCGGAGCCCGGCGAGCGGCAGTCGTCTTTTGGC
>JAAZNR010000951.1 GCA_012798155.1 Thermogutta sp.
CGCGCCGTGATGCGGCCTCGCCGCCCGGCGTGAAAGCGGCGGTCGTGGAATCCGCAGGCCTGAAGCGGAGGTCGGTAGTCGCGTTCCTGCTACGTTGTCCTTAAAGCTATACGTATAGGATCTGGATACGTGGATCTTAAGCGGGACCGAAATCCGCGAATGCGCGCGAATTTTCACGAATAGCGGGTATGGACGACTTTCGGAATCATGGGAGTTTTACCCCGTAGACCGCCGACCGTTCCCTTAGGGCTTGACCCTAGTAATCCAGGCTCGCGGCCGGAGACTTCGAGATCGAGGTGTGGCATGACCACCGATAGCACAGTGGCATGACCACCGATAGCAGAATTGTACAGCGTGTCCGATGATGGATTCACGGGTGTGACCGTGTCTGCGAGACGTTACTCAGATTCGAAGGATTCCGGGAACTCGCGATGCTGGGCCGCTAGGGCGGAGGTGCGTGCTATGGCTGAGGTTGTGGGTGCCTGTGAAACTCCGCCCAAGGAATTCAAGGGCGATACCGTCAACCCTGTAAGGCCCTACGGCGTCGGGATCGATTGTCACTCGCGTTTCATACATTTCATACAGGTCTGCGTGCTCGTCCAGCGCGATGCGATTCAACGATGGGAGCGCGAGCGTCTGGGTACAACATGGCTCAATTGATGTCGTTCCCGGGCGGCTTTATTAGTTTCATTCGCGTCTATTCGCGGACATCAACGTAGCCTGGGTCGATGGTCACGTTTTCGGAATGAGTTCAGATGGCGCCATCCGTGTTACGATTGGGTTTGCCCGCCGGAAGCCTGCAAGAGGCCACGGCGGACCTGTTTCGCCGGGCCGGGTACAAGATCACCTACACGTCGCGGAGCTATTATCCGTACATCGACGATGAGGAGATCGAGTGCGTCTTGATCCGCGCCCAGGAAATGGCCCGCTACGTGGAAGACGGGGCCTTGGACGCGGGCCTGACCGGCTACGATTGGGTCGTGGAGACGGGGGCGGACGTGGTGGAGGCGGCGGAGCTGGTCTTCTCCAAGGTGAGCCGGCGGCCCGTCCGCTGGGTCCTCTGCGTACCTGAGGATTCGCCCGTCCGCACGGTTCGGGACTTGGAAGGCAAGCGGATCGCCACGGAGGCGGTGGGCATCACGCGGCGCTACCTCGCCCGGCACGGCGTCAACGCCAAGGTGGAGTTCAGTTGGGGGGCCACCGAGGTCAAGCCGCCCAAGCTGGCCGACGCCATCGTCGAGGTCACGGAGACCGGCAGCTCCCTCCGCGCCAACAATCTCCGCATCGTGGACGAGGTGCTGGTCAGCACGACGCGGTTCATCGCCAACAAGCAGGCCTGGCAAGACCCCTGGAAGCGCCGCAAGATCGAGGACATCGTGTTGATGCTGCGGGGGGCGATGGCCGCCGAGGGCAAGGTCAGCCTGATGATGAACGTCCCCCGCGCACGGCTGGACGAGGTGCTGGGCTTCTTGCCGGCCCTGCAAAAGCCGACCGTCGCCGGCTTGGCCGACCCCGATTGGGTGGCGATCATCACGATCTGCGACGAATCGTTCGTGCGGTGCGTGATTCCGCGGCTGAAGGCGGCGGGGGCCACCGGCATCGTGGAGCAACCGCTGACCAAACTGATCGAATGACGCGGCGTCCCTTTGGCCGGCGGAACCTCTTGCGAGCTTCCGCTTGCGAGGACGGGCAATGACCTCCCCTTCGGAAAACGGTCATGCGTGACGATCAAATCCTGGTGGTCGAAGACGACCTGCGGATTCAGGAGCTGTTGCAGTATAACCTGCAAAAGGAAGGGTTTTCCGTTCTTCCCGCCGCCTCCGCCGAGAAGGCGCTGCAAATCCTCGAGCAGACCACGCCGCAATTGGTCCTCTTGGATTTGATGTTGCCGGGGATGGACGGGCTGACGTTCTGCCGCCGCCTGAAAGGCTCGCCGCAGTGGCGGCAGATTCCCATCATCATGCTGACGGCGCGACGGGAAGAGGCCGACATGGTGGCCGGCCTGGAGCTGGGGGCCGACGACTATCTCCCCAAGCCATTCAGCGTACGCGTCCTGCTGGCCAGGATTCGCGCCGTTCTCCGCCGCGCCGCGGAAGAGCCGGCCCCGCAGGAAGACGGCCTCATTCAGATCCGCGAAATCACGGTCAACCGCGAACGGCACGCCGTGACGGTCAACGGCAAGCCGGTCGTGCTGACGCCCATGGAATTCCGCGTGCTGGCAATCCTCGTCTCCAAGCCCGGCAAGGTCTTCACCCGGGCGGAGATCGCCGATGCCGTGCACCACGAGGAAAATGTGGTCACGGATCGGGCCGTCGATGTGCAAATCGCCGCCGTGCGGCGCAAGCTGGGCGTCGCCGGACGCTACATCGAAACGGTCCGCGGGGTGGGCTACCGCTTCAAGGTGTAACCCCCCCCGGTCCGGCTTTGAAACGCGGAGGCTGCTTTTGAAACGCAGAGGACGCAGAGGGCGCGGAGGAAGATACGTAAGGGTGGCCGGGGACTGCCAGGGTGGCTGGGAACTGCCAGGGTGGCTGGGGTCGTAGCGGAGCGAAGCCCCCAGTCGCGTGGGTGCCACTGCCGGCTTGCCCGGCAGTGCGGCGCGGC
>JAAZNR010000146.1 GCA_012798155.1 Thermogutta sp.
CCATCTCGCGTGCAATCAGCAAACTGCTTTCATTCCCACACGGGTGCATTCATGGCCGACAAAGACGACAAACAGCCGCCGCCACCGCCGCCCAGCCCCGTCCTCAACCGCTTCGTGCTGGCAATGGTCGGCACGTTACTTGTGATTTCGCCCTTGGCACTCTTGCCGGGTTCTCGCAGGCTCGGAGACCTGTTGGCCGGCGTCCTATCGGGGGAATCCCTCACGGCATTTCTGCCCGTGAGGGAAGGTTCCCCGCAAGACATTCCTCCAGCCGGTGTAGAAACGCCTTCACCTGAGTACGTTATTCCCACGGCGGACTTTGCCGAGGTCTTCCGGTTCGACATCCGGCCCGACTATTTGGTGCAGCACTGGCCTCGAGTGACGGCCGCCACGGCGGGTATCCAATTGCAGGGTTACCGTGTGCCGCTGCTCACCGGCACGCGGGAGGATGACCTGGCCGGAGCCGTGACGTACTACTTCAATCCGCGACAGGAAGTGCAACGGATCACCTTTCGCGGGACGACGGGCAACGCGAACCGGCTGATCCAGTACTTGGCCGCCCAATTCGGATTCTGTCATCGCCCCACCAATGATCCGGGATTGTTCCTGTATGTTGTGCCGGAGGAAGGCTCGCGCGGCGGGGTGAAAAGCTACCTCTGGATTCGTCCGCAACGCGTGCTGCGGGCCGCCGAGCCGCACGCGCGATTCGAGTTGGACCTCGTGATCGAGCGTCCCACGGAGGAGCTGATGGCCCGATTGCGCGAAGCATTCCCGGAGTCCGGCGTCCCACAAATCCGCTCGGCCGCCCCTTTGGCCTACCCCCCATGAATCCGAGGAGCCTTTGGGCGTAATGGCAAGGGCCGCGGGCGTTGGAATCGGCCTCCGTCGTCAAGGCGGCCTACGCCGGAAACAGCGGCCTCACCAAACGCTCAGTCGTGAGTACTCTCGCGCCAAAGCAAGGGTCGGCGCATCTGAGGCTCGATGCGGAAGCGGCATTCGCCGTTCAAGAACACGCGTACCGTACCGCTCGATTCACTGACGCAAACGGCCACGGCCTTGGTTTTGCGGGTAATCGCGGCGGCGGCCCAATGGCGGGCACCCAAGCCCTTCGACAGGACGATATCCGAAGCCGAACAGTCGATGTGCCGGCACGCCGCTAGAATCGTGCCGTCCTCGGAAATAATGCAGGCCCCGTCAAGCTGCGCGATCTCCTTGACTCCTTCGCGGACACGGGGGTCGAACAGATTCTTCTCGTGCTTGCTGTAGCCGCGAACGGGATCGAATCCCAGTGGCCGCGTGTGAGACAAGACTTTGCGGGAATCGCCGACGACGAAAATCGCCCCCACGGGTTTGCCTTCGCGCCCTTCTTGGCCGATCTCCACCGCTAAATTGATCACCAGCTTGAGCGTTTCAATCGGGATCGCCGTATCGAGTTCCCGCAGGTCTCGCGTGGTCAGTCTCGCCAGATGGTCGGACAGGCGAATCACGCTCAGCGAATCCACGCTGGACGGTTCGAACAGCCCGTACAGAGCGATCACTCGCTGACCGCGGGTCAACAGCTCTTCCGTCACTGACTCGAGCAGCGCCTCCGTGATGCGTTCATACGGCGAGGAGGGCGGCAAATTGACGGCTACGCTTGAGAAGCCGACCTCGGCGGCCCCGGCTAAATATGCCAATCGTTCGGACGCGATGATCACGCGGCGCTGGCCGACGACCGATCGCAAACGTCCCCAATCCCCCGGCCCGTTCACCAGAATGAGCATGGCCGCCGCCTCTAATTGATCGTGCAATCGCACGCCTTCCTCCAGAAGGGAGCGAAACTGCTCGGTGAAGCGGAAACTTTCCGGGTTGTCGGGACTCGTTTTTTTTTCGTCAGCGGCTTTTTTCTCCGGGGGATTCGCTGGATTCTTGGGGTCTTCTGGCATCGCGATATGACTTGCGGCAAGGGGATGCGGGGGGGTTGCCGATAGACTCATCAGCTCCGGCCGTGCGAGTAGCAGCGTCCCTCAGGGGGTAGCTGTACGATTCTAGCCGACCAACCTACTTTTGGCAATCAAACCGAGAGGGGTGAAAACCCGCCGCCTTCCCAATCGCAGACACGCGACCGGCCTCCATTCGGTGCGGAGTTCGGCAAGATATTTCCCCCCGCACTCGCGGAATTCATGAATCCGGAGCGGCTGCAAGGATCACGTAGCAGCCAGATCGGCTCCGCCTCCAAGTCTGAGATCGGCTCCGCCTCCAAGCGAAGGTCTTCCGGCGGGAAATCGAGACTCTAAAACCCCAAAGGCCGTCTCCGGCGGCTAAAAGATCGCGTCCTTCACCTTACCCGCCAACGAAGCCGAAGCCGGATCCCCGGAGTCCTCGCCCCGGACGTACGCTTCCCAGCGGCGAACATCATTGCCGAAATCCTTTCCCGTGACTTCGCGAAGCGATTGCATGGCCAGGTACTGCGTCGCCGGGTCGCGCTCCTTCAGGAACTCGGCCAAAACGGGGACGGCACTCGCGTCCTTGACATTTCCCAAGGCTTTGATGGCGGCCTGTTTCACGTCCGCGGACGCTTCGCGTCTTAACACCTCCGCCAAGACCGCCGCCGATTCGGCCCCGCCGGCGTCTCCGAGCACTCGGCACGCCTCGCAACGTACGGACTCCTCCGGATCGTTGACGGCGGACCTCGCAATCTCAGCCGCGACGGAAATATCCAGTTTCGAGATCAAGCGGAGGATTTCCCGCCGCATAAAGGGATCCTGTTCGCCGGCAAACTCCGTCCGCAGTTGGGAAGCCAGCGCCATCCGTTCCTCCGGCGTCGCGGCGCCTTTCACGGAATCTTGCCACGCCTTCAGGCGGTCCCGCGGGAGCACCATGCCGGGCGGCAAACCTGCCTGGGGATTTTTCGCGGAACTCTTGAACGGTTGAAACCCGCGCCAAAAGCTGCATCCCGGAGCCCCGACGCCGACAACCAGAATCGGTACAAAACCGCAAACGGCAGCGTAGAGAGTCCGCGACTTGCGCATGATCGGGCACCGAAACCCATCCGGGCACTGAGGATTCGTCACCAGCGGCAGTTGCGTCGCCCCGTCCCCCAAAAACGCAATCGGAAAGGTTGTACCGAATGCGCAAGACGCGGCCAAGGGGAGTTTATATGTCCGGAAAAATTCGCCCGTTGTGTCAGGGAGCGAACCGCCCGTCGTCTCGAGGATCGAGCCGTCGCTCAGCCCGACTTTCACCGCCACGCCCTTTGCTGGGATGAACAGCGCTGGCGTTTGCAAGGCCGGCTCCCGAGCCAACTTGCCGCCTCTTGCCCGGCTATGTATCCTACACACGTGCTATCCGAGGGTATCATCGCGCGGCCTGGGCGTGGGTGCTCCGGTTCGACGTCACCCGCCGACGAGGGGAATCGAGAGATTGATTTCA
>JAAZNR010000952.1 GCA_012798155.1 Thermogutta sp.
GTGAACGCGGACGGTCGAGGGACGCCTCAAGGCGACGCTTGCGAAAGCCGCGCCCTGGCGGAGGTCCTGCCGGGTGTTCCCCTGACCGCTCCGAAGTCCTTCTTCGGCAACGCCGGCGCGGCTACCGGCGCCCTGGAACTGACTGCCAGTCTTGTCTTGGCCGGGGAAAAGACGGTTCCGCGGACCCTGAACCACGAATTTCCCGACCCGGAATGCCCTGCCGAAGTGATCACCGCGGCGGACTATCGGACGGAGGAGAACATCTTCTTGTCGCTGAATTACACGCCGGCGGGTCAGGCGACGGCCGTAATCGTCGAGACTACCGGTTGAATCCCCGGTGCCGTCACGGTCCCGCGGACGGAGCGAGCACGCGTATCCCACTGGTAGCGACTCAACTCGATCGCCAAGACGATCACTGCGATCGTCAGGGCCAACAGCGACAGCCCTAGCATTACCGTGAAAATGCTGGTTTGCTTCAGTCGCGCGAACAAGCCGGGACGAGGCGGCTTTTCGGCCGTCTCGCCCGGCCCTTCCGGGGCTTGCGTGACGCTCGCGGTTCCGGCCCCCGCCGCCTCTTGCGTCGCGCCGGCCGCAGGACCGCCCAGATTGAAATCGTCCAGGTTGAACGGATTATCTCCAGCATTCGACACGGGTAGCCCTCCGAAAGAACCGGGATTGCATCGGTCCGCCGGGCCTTGCGCCGACCGCTTGAGGACTGCCTCGCCTGCGGCCGCGCGGATCAGCCCGGTACCCGCCGGTCGCCGAAGTCAATGCGCGATCGCGGCGCCGAGCGAGACCTACACTTCGAGTATAACTTCGAAGCAGGCCCCGCGCCAAAAAAACCCGGGAAAGCAAGGGGCGCAACCTCGGAGACGCGGGAGGCACACAGCCCCGGTGGGAAACGATGCCTTCCAAGCCGTCCGCAGGAGCGGGTCGGCGAGTCACTGTTCCCTGTTCGCTCGGGCGATCGCGAAGTAACCGTAGAAGGTCTCGTTGTCTCTGAGAATGAAGAACTTCAAAGGCAGAAAGCTGTCGAAGTCGGGCCGCTGGATGATGTACTGCACGTTTTCCAAGGAAACCGTCTCCCAAAGATGCATTCCCACCAAGACGTCGCCGGGACGCAGACCTTGGGCGGCCGCCGGCCCGCCGGTCCGCACCTCGGTAACCAGCAGGCCGCCGCGGTAGCGGGTGTTGAACTTGGCCTGGAATTCTTCCGTGGGAATCGGCTGGAGTCGCAGCCCTACCAACTCCCAAATGCGATCGCTTTTGTCGCCGTCCGCCGGTCCGCCCAAAACCAGCGTCAGCTCCTCCTCGGAACCATCCGACCGGAGGACGGCCATGGGCAACGACTGACCCGGCCGTCGCTCCAATAAGGCCCGTTGAAAATCGAGTTCGGTCGCGATGGTCGTCTCCCCGACGCTGAGAATGGTGTCGCCGGGCTTCAGTCCCGCCTCCGCCGCCGGACTGTCGGGAAACACCTCCGCCACGGACAGCGCGGGCGTGGTTCCGCCCGACGGGGCGAAGCGGAGCCCCAGCAAGATGCTCTTCTGGTTGATTTGCGCCAGCAAACGCGAGGCCGCTTGAACGACGCGATCCACGGGGATGGCGAATCCGATCCCCTGGGCTCCCGCCCGGACGGCGACGTTCACCCCCACCATTTCGCCGTTGATATTCAACAGTGGCCCGCCGGAATTGCCCGGATTGATGCCGGCGTCGGTTTGGATAAGGTCCTCGTAGAACTGCGAATCGCTGACTTGTACGGCGCGGTGCAGAGCGCTTACGATGCCTCGCGTCGCGGTGTGCTCGTAACCATAAGCGTTTCCCAAGGCAATCACCGACTCCCCCACCATCAGGTCGGACGAGGTTCCGATGCGGATAGTCTCCAACGGCCGATCGGCTTCGATCTTGATGATGGCAAGGTCGGTCTCGGAGTCCCGCGCGATCAGCGTCGCGATGTAGCGGCTGCCGTCGTACAAGGTGACTTCGATCTCGCGGACGCCGTCCACGACGTGATGATTGGTGATGATATAGCCGCGCTGATCGATGACCACGCCCGTCCCCATGCCGTTCACGCGCCGTGAGGCGTCGGTTCGCGACGTGGCAGTCCCGGCCGCGGTCACCAGGGTCTTTTCCCCGCGAATGTTCACGACCGCCGGCCGAGCATTGCGAATGGCGACCACGATCGGGGTCTCGCGCAAGTCCTCCGCGCCCCGCAGCGGCATGGGGAAGCTCAGACCCAAGATTGTCCACAGAACAACGCACCTTGCGATCGTCTCAAAGCGGCGTGTGGATGGCATAGCAGGGCAGGCCGACGGTCTTGGGTTGAAGGTCCGCGCAAACGCTGTGACCGCACCGGAATCGGGTGGCGTTTCCGGCCTAGAATCGTTACATCGGAACGAAGCCGTACAGCCTTGACCATGGGAACCCCATCCGGAAAACTCGAACGATCTTGCCTTACCAATGAAATCCGTGCAGATGCCACAGTATCCCAAGCACCCCGCCGCCAGTGCCATCCGGTCGTCGTCTGCGGTTGGAATGCGGCCGTTACGGAGAGGGCGGCAGGACGGGGCCGTTTACGCCGGGAGGTGGCCGTTTACGCCGGATCGTACCGCGGCTGTCGGAAAAATCCGGAGCGGAGCCATTCCGCAGGGCGGCCGACGAAGAAGTCCGGAGAATTGAGAATATCCGAAGAGCGAACGTCCCGCACTTCCGGCCGGCCACGGGAACGACGCAACATGCCCTTGCGCTACGCCGCCGCAGCTCCGCGCCTAGTGCAACTCGTCACCTAGTGCAACTCGTCGCCTGGCCGACGTGCAGCCACGTCAACGGCGTACGCCGCCTTGCCGTCGGCCTCGGTTCCCCGACTCATCGACCGGAACGGTAACCCGCGGACCGTCGCCTGTGATCGGTGCGGTCGGGAGAAAAACCCAGGCAGGCTTGCCGCTCGATGCGGCGATACGATCCGCGGAAGAGATTGGAGGGTCCACCGGTCCGCCTGGGGAAGCATCCGCCACGACGGCGTCACCGACCGTCCGCCAACCCGCGCTATCCCAGGCCTGGGGCATCCGCGTGCTTTCCCCGGACGAACCGGAATCCGGCGACTGGAACGCATCGCCGGGCGGCAGCGGGGCAGGCGTTGGGACCACCTCCAGCCCGCCGCGGTTCGGTGAAGCGGCATCGCCCCCCTCTTCCGCCGATCTCCCCGCGTGAACATCGCCGCCGGAGTGACCCGGCTTCGGTGCCGCCGACCGGACCTTCCCCTGCGTCGAACCGTCTTGTGCCCCCACCATATCGGGGAATTCGGCCTGGGCGGGAGCGAAGTTCGGATAGAAGACGGGCCGAGTAGGCAAGGGGAAAAGCTCGTCCAGAATCGGCGGGGGCGTCGGGCCGGGCGGAATGCCTTCCTCACGCCGTCCTACAATCCCTTCCCGGACAAACCAACGCACATCGCTCGCCGCTCCGTGCAGTCGGCCGCTGATCTCCCGAACGCGGCATCCCGCCCGGCAGCAAGGTACTGGATAGCTGTCCGCCGGGGCATTCGCGGGAGGGCATAGCTGGGAGTCCCCGCATTCCGTGGGGTAGGCTGCCGCACACGCCTCGGAGAAACGATGCGGGGCGCATCCGTCCACCCAGCCCAGCCCCCAAGTCAGGAGGCAAGCCAACCATACGCGAGGAATTCGGGATGGCAAGACGGCCACGATCTTTGATCCGACGCAATTTACCTTATGGCCTACCCTATGGCACGGCGAGACGATCCTTTTCCCATCAGACATTGCATCGGCAAACGAACCCACAGAATCGAAAAAACCGCATCAACCGCAAGAGTCAATCTATACAATGCACACTTTGCATACCGCGCCACCACCCTTTTTTCGATAGATTCACGGATGACCGCTGCATGTTTAGCACGCTAGCACGTTGGGCGCAGCTATGTGATATCACTCTAAAGGTGTACAACCGTTCCGGGATGAGGCGATTCCAACGCTTCACGCAGCAATTTGATATCACTCCACAGTAAGTCTAATCATCACTCCGCAGTAAGTCTGATCTCATTCCAACGAGAGCACTCGGCGAAGTCCGTTCTCGCTTATCGGACACGTCCGCGAAACATGGGAAAAGCCTGCGGATTCCGAAAAAAGTTACGGTCATGACGGATGTTTTGCCGAAAGACGTTTGGGAACGCCTGCCCATGGAATGGACTAGGAATCACAAAGACGGCGCCTGCCCGACGAAAACTGTCACCACGGCAAATCGGCCGATGGTAATGAGCGAGGAGTGAACGATGCAACGGAAGGTCTGGCTCTATATCCTGGCCGCCCTGATCCTGTTGTCAGGCTGTCGCATGTGCGCGAGTCCCTACGACTATTGCGGGCCGACCTTCCTGGGCCGCTCA
>JAAZNR010000953.1 GCA_012798155.1 Thermogutta sp.
CGCAGGCCGCCCCCCTTAATTTTACTCTGCAGGACAAGAAGCTGGGCAAACTGGGGTACCCAGCTTTGTGAGTCTGCGTAAGATCGGTAAGCCTGTTTCGGAGATCCTGCGCAGTAAAATTGGGCACTCAACCACGCCGTTCAACGCCCTTTAGCTTGGAAATCAGGCCGAAGTCTGGGGACTCTCAGTCTCGTCGCCGTCCGAGGAGCCGAGAACAGGGGCAGTCGCCTCTTGCGACGTGAATTCCGGCTTGACGGAAGGGGCTCGGCGTTTTTTCTTCGGCCGGTCGTTGTTCCCGACCAGGGCCAGGATGGCGCGAATCCCGGCATCGCCGACGCGCGGCTTGGCGAGACGGACAATCCGCGTATATCCGCCCGGTCGATCGGTAAAACGAGGCGCGATCCGCTCGAACAAAACCTGCACGGCCTCTTTACTGCCGATCATCCGGACGACGCGGCGTCTCGCGGCCACGACGGGTGCCATTTTTTGGTTCCATTCCCGCCATTTTTCGCTTTGCCGCCACGCCCGCCACGCCTCGGAGTTCCGCGGAGCGGTCGGCTCCAGGGCCTGCGCCTCGCGCAACGCCGGCAAGGCTCTCTTGGCGATCGTAATACACCGCTCCACCAGGGGGCGAACCTCCTTGGCCTTGGGGAGCGTCGTCACGATCTGACCCGGCTGAATCGGCTTTTCGCTTTCGAACAAGTACTCTTTTTCCGTGAGGAACAGCGCGCTCGCCAGGTTCCTCAGCAGAGCCTTTCGATGGCTCGGGCTGCGTCCCAGTATTCGTCCTAGTTTCCGATGTCGCATGGCTCAATTCATCCCGCCGCGAAATGATTCTCTTATCGATATGCCGCCCGTCGCGCCGACCCCTGAAGTGCGAAGCGAGTCCTGACCTTCCTCAAACACCGGCGGAGCCGAGGGGGAGTTTCATGCCGATACTCAGCCCCAGGGAAGCGAGTTTTTCGCGAACCTCCGCCAAGGTCGTTTCACCGAAACTTCTCAGCTCTAGAAGCTCCTGCTCCGTCTTGGACACGAGATCGCGCACCGTCAGGATATTGCCGTGCTGTAGGCAATTCTCCGCACGCGACGACAAGTTCAGCTCCGAGATCGGCATGGCGAGCTTGGCTTCCAAAGTCGAGTCGGATGAACCGCTCTTGCCGTTGGCAAAGACCTTCGGGCCGAGCTCCTGATATTGAACGAACGGATTCAGGTGCTTCCGCAAGATCTTGGCGGCTTCCACCAAGGCCATCTCGGGATCGATCGAACCGTCGGTCCAAATCTCGAGGGTCAGCTTGTCGTAGTCGGTCTTTTGGCCCACCCGAGTTTCCTCGACCTCGTAACGGACCTTGACGACCGGGCTGAACACGGCATCCACGGGAATGATGCCGATCTCCGATATTTGGGGCGTGTGCTCGGAAGCCGACACGTAACCCCGGCCGTTCTCGACGACCATCTCCATCACGAACGGGACGTCCTCGGTCAGCGTCGCGATGACCAGATCGCGATTGATCACATCAACCTGGGCATCGGGTTCGATATCGGCCGCCGTCACCACCCCCCTCGTGTTGCGATTGATGCGGAGCACGCGGGGCTGCAAACTATGGTTGCGAACTACCAGCGATTTGACGTTGAGAATGATATCGGTGACATCTTCGACCACGCCGGGGAGCGACGTGATCTCGTGCAGTGCGCCTTGCAGCTTGACTCGCGTTACCGCGCTCCCTTCCAGGCTGGAGAGGAGAACGCGCCGCAAGCTGTTCCCGATGGTCGTGCCGAAACCGCGTTCGAACGGTTCCGCCACGAATTTACCGTAACGATCCGTCAATGTGTTCCGATCACAGGTGACCTGACTGGGCAGTTCCAGGCCGCGCCATTTTACTCGCATCTCTCAGCACCTCCGCGGGTTCCACTACCGGTCACAACGGGCCATCGCAGCCGCTATCTCGAGCAGAACTCGATGATCAATTGAGGTTGCACCGGAATACCCACGTCATCCAAGGTGGGTTCTCTCAATACATGCCCCTCGGGGACCTGGCCGGTGACCAAGTTCAGGTAATCCGGCACGTCCTGCTGGCGCTCCGAAAGGCCGGCCTGAACGAGCTGAAGACTCTTAGCGCGATTTTTTACGGATACGACGTCGCCCGGCTGCACCGAATAGCTCGGAATATCAACGCACCTTCCATTGACCAGAATGTGCCCGTGGCGGATGATCTGACGTGCCTGCGAGCGTGAAAGGCCGAATCCAAGGCGATAGACCACGTTATCCAGCCGGCGTTCCAGGAGGGACAACAACACCTCGCCCGTGTTGACCGAGGACCGAGAGG
The DNA here is from genome assembly GCA_012798155.1 of Thermogutta sp. Classification (GTDB taxonomy): domain Bacteria; phylum Planctomycetota; class Planctomycetia; order Pirellulales; family Thermoguttaceae; genus Thermogutta. The sequence goes on from JAAZNR010000953.1 coordinate 2,325, forward strand.
CGATATCGAAATACCTGCGGAATTGCCGTTCCAGCACCCCGTAGTAACGCTTGACCTTCTGCTTTTCGCGAAGGTGCATGGCGTAATCCGTCGGCTTCCCTCGCAGGGAGCCTTGCATACCAGGAGAGGCGCGATGACGCTCGAACGCGCACTTTTCGGTGTCGCACCGCGTGCCTTTGAGGAACAATTTGCTTCCTTCTCGACGACACAAGCGACACACCGGTCCCGTGAAACGACCCATCCTGTGTTATCCCCAAAACGATTCCCGAGTTACCGATTCCCAACCGGACCGAACACGATTCCGCCTGCGAGACGTTTTCTCGAATCCTCCGGTATCACTCCCGTGGAGCGGCCGCCGCGTTCAGACTCGACGCCGTTTTCTTGGACGGCAGCCGTTGTGGGGCAACGGCGTGACGTCTTCGATGGACTTGATGCTCAAGCCGGCGGTTTGCAAGGCCGTGATGGCGCTTTCCCGGCCGCTACCCGGACCTTTCACTTTGACGTCAACTTCCTTGACCCCCATTTTTATGGCCTTTTCGGCAGCCTGCTGGGCGGCCATCTGGCCGGCAAACGGCGTGCTCTTCCGACTGCCCTTGAACCCGGAGGTCCCGGCACTGGCCCAACACAGCGTCTCGCCTTTCACATCGGTCACCGTTACCATGGTGTTGTTGAAGGTCGTCTTGATGTGGACGATCCCCATCGTAACGTGACGCCGCGCCTTCTTCCGTTTACCGCTTGCCTTGGCCACGCCTGCTGTTCTCCTAGACGCAAATCAAGATACCTGTCCGTCGTCTCCGATGCGGCTTCCCGGTCGCCCCAATAGCCGGACCCCGCAATAGCCGGAACGCGATCATCGGTTCCGAATCGCGGCTTCTCCGGTCCCTGCTAGCGGAGGTCCTTGACGCCCTTCTTGCCGGCCACGGTCTTTCGCGGCCCCTTGCGAGTTCGCGCGTTGGTTCGCGTTCTTTGACCTCGCACCGGCAGCCCTCTGCGGTGCCGTATGCCGCGATAGCAATTGATATCCTTCAGCCGCGTGATGTTTTGTGCAATCTGCCGCCGCAATTGCCCCTCAACGATATAATCCTTGTCGAGGAGCGTGGCGAGCCTGGCAAGCTCGTCCTCCCGCAGGTCTCCGGCCCGAGCATGAGGATCGATGCCGGCCTTGAAACATAGCTCTTTGGCCAAGGTCGGACCGATACCATACAGGTAGCGCAGGGAAATCACGGTGGGTTTGTTGTTCGGAATATCGACACCCAACAGACGCGGCATACCAATCTCCCAAATACACCTGTTACGGGGACGGCGCGGTCCCATCGCCCGAAAGCTGAACCGGCCCAGCTCATCCCTGACGTTGCTTGTGACGCGGATTGGAGCAAATGACGTAAATGCGGCCGGCACGACGGACGACCTTGCAATTGCCGCACAATCGCTTGACGCTCGATCGGACTTTCATAATCGTTACCCTCGACCGGTTCTCGGCCCCGGATCATGGCTCCGGGAATCATTCAGTATATGGGGAAGGGACCGTGCCGCTCAAGGGGCAGGCAAGAATAAACCCGTTTTTATGCCGCGGTTCCTGCGGACCGCCGACTTCCCGCTCGCCACCGCACGATTGCCATCCCGCAGCGGACTGTCACCCCGCTACGAAACCCATCTCCGCATCCATCGGACATGCAGGTCCGGTAAGGACGTAGGCCCCCTTTTCGGTCAGGGCCACGGTATGTTCAAAATGGGCGCTGGCTCGACCGTCGGCCGTGACCTGCGTCCAGAAATCCCTCTTCAAGCGAACGTTTCGCGTACCCATGTTGACCATCGGTTCGATCGCGATGACCAATCCCGGCTGGAGCCGAAAGTCGCCGCTTTGGACGAATCGGGCATTTACGAAATTGGGTACTTGCGGCTCCTCATGCATCTTCCGCCCGATACCGTGGCCGACGAACGCTTCCACCACGGCGAATCCTTCTTTTTGAACGTACTGCTGCATCGCCGCCGCGACTTCGCTCCAGTACTTGCGTTTAGGCAGCAACTCGATGGCTAGATCCAAGGCCGATTTGGTCACCCGGAGCAGCCGCATCTTTTCCGGCTCGACCGTTCCCACAGGATAGGTTGCGGCCGCGTCTCCGCACCAACCCTCCCAGCGGCAACCGGTATCAATGCTGACGATGTCACCCTCCTGGATGACCCTCGATCCGGGGATTCCGTGCACCACCTCCTCGTTCACGGAAATACATGTCACGGCCGGATACGGCACCCGACCCGGCACTCCCTTGAACAATCCCTCGGCCCCCTGCGACACGAAGAATTCCTCGACTGCCGCATCGAGTTCACGCGTAGTAATACCCGGCCGAATGAGGGATTCAACCAGTTGGTGGGCTTTCCAAACCAGAAACCCCGCATGCCGCATTTTTAGGATTTCCGCGCGGGTCTTCAGCGTCACCACACGTTCAACTCCTGGTATCCGTTCGACGAAGACTTGGCTTAGGATTTGCAAACGGAATCAAGAACTTTGACCAGCCGTTCAAAGATCTCTTCCACCGTACCGACGCCTTCCACCGACCGCAATAAGTCCTTGTTCCGGTAGTAGTTCAGCAGGGGTTCGGTTTGATTGCGATACGCCACGAGTCGCTGCCGAATCACCTCGGGCTTATCATCCGCCCGGCCGCGTCGCGACAGCCGTTGGAACAACTCCTCTTCGGGCACCCGTAGCTCCAACACGACGTCCAGCGGCGTTCCGGAAGCGGCCAACATGGCATCCAGCGCTTCCGCCTGGCCCAGCGTTCTGGGGAAGCCGTCCAGCAAGTAGCCGTCCCCGCAATCCGGCGACTGCAAGCGTTCCCGGATGATTTCGATGATCACCTCATCCGGAACCAGCTCTCCCCTGGACATGAATTCGTCCGCCTTCAGGCCGACGGGGGTCTTGGCGTCCCTCGCGGCGCGGAGCATGTCGCCGGTCGAAAGATGGGCGATGCGATATCGATCAACGATCTTGGCCGCCTGAGTTCCCTTGCCGGCGCCCGGCGGTCCGATAAAAACCAGCCGCATCTCTTATACCTCTTGTTTTGGAATGATGCCTCGCCGCGGTCGCCGACGAAACTCGATCCGTGAATCCGGAAAACGAACGGCCCGTTTCCCCCAGGAAGACGGCATACCGAGCCTGGAAGCCGCCCTGCCCTCCGCAACGTCGCAACGTCTTTCTTCGACTCGCGGCGAGCACTCGCTCGGAAACGAGGCAACGTCGCGCCTCCGTCGCAGCGCACCACAATGATCCGCCCGGCTTCTCAACCTTCCAACAACCCCTTGTAGTTTCTCATCACGATATGGCTGTCGATCTTTTGCACGAGATCGAAGGCGACGCTCACGGCGATGAGCAGGCTGGTGCCGCCGTAGAACTGTGCGATTTGGTAATTGACGCCCATCCAGTCGGCCACGATGGTCGGGATGATTGCGACCGCGGCGAGAAAACCGGCGCCGACGAAGGTGATTCGCACCATGACCTTTTCCAGGTACTCGGCCGTCCGCCGCCCCGGCCGATGGCCCATGATGATGCTGCCGTTGTCTTTAAGCCGCTCGGCGATATCCTTGGGGTTGAAGGTAATCGCCGTCCAGAAATAACAAAAGAAATAGATCAACCCGATATACATGGCGTTATACCAAAAGCCGTCGCCGCGCTGAAAGACGTCGGCCAGCGTGGTCAAAATCGTCGATTGGGGATATAAGTTGGCCAGCGATTGAAACAAAGCCAGGGGGAAAAGCAGCAGGCTGCTGGCGAAGATGATGGGCATGACCCCGGCCTGATTCACAAGCAAAGGCAAATAGTCTCGCGCTCCGCCGTAAACGCGGCGCCCCCGGACATGTTTGGCGCTTTGCGTGACGATGCGGCGTTGGCCCCTCGTGATGAAGATCACGCCCGCGACGACGGCCACGAAGAGACACATGAGAATCAGCAGCGTATCGGCGCCGATCTTCCCGCCGCTGCCGCTCAGCTCCAGCCCCTCGTCGAAGACCGGCCGCAATTCCTGATACAGAGAGGGGAACATCCGAGCGAGGATGCTGGCCATGATCAGCAAGCTGATGCCGTTGCCGATGCCGTATTCGTCGATCTGCTCGCCCAGCCACATCAAGAATGTCGTGCCGGCCGTCATGGTCAAAACGGCCATGATGATCCAGGAGGCATAGACGCCTCCCCCGTCGGCGTAGGTGTACTCGGGTCTCACCAAACCTCGACCCACGAGCATGGCGACGTAGACGTAACTTTGCACCAGGCAGATCGCGACCGTAGCATATCGCGTATACTCATTGATCTTCTTATAGCCGGCCGGTCCCTCTTTTTGCAATTTCTCGAGGGGCGGATAGACCGTCCCCAGCAGTTGAAAAATAATGGACGCCGAAATATAGGGCATGATGCCCAAACCGAAGATCGTTGCCTGATCCAGGCGGCTGGCGGCGAAGACGGTCACCTGATCCAAGAGGTCGCGCAGCCCGCCGGCGGCCTGTTGGCCGAAAACGGCGCTCATCTTCTCGGTATTGATACCGGGGACCGGAATCTGTTCGCCGACGCGATAGATCGCCAGCAGAACGAGCGTGAGGAGTATCTTGGTCCGCAGCTCTTTGATGCTGAAGATGATCCGCAGTTTTTCAAGCATGCTCTTGGATCCTCTGCCGGGCCGTCGCTATTTGCCCCGCGCGGCACAACCGGCCCAAGCCCTCATTGCGTCTTGCTGCTGCCTTTTACGTTTTTTTCGACGGGCGACGGCCCGGGAAGGACGACGACCTCGCCGCCCGCCTTTTCGATCTTTTCTTTCGCCTGGCGGCTGAAGCGGTGGGCCGAGACCCGCAGGGTCTTCGACAACTCGCCGTCGCCCAAAATCTTAAGCTCCTGGAAAACGCCCTTCAACAGGCCGCGGGAACGCAGAACTTCCGGCGAAACCACGTCGCCCGGCGCGAACTCCTCCTCGAGCACCGCGACATTGACGATGGCGATCTGCGTCGCGAACCGCTTGTTGTTGAAGCCGCGCTTGGGGATGCGGCGAATGAGCGGCACCTGGCCGCCCTCGAAGCCCGACTTGGCCCGCCATCCGCTGCGGGAACGGGCCCCCTTGTGACCGCGGCCGGCGGTCTTTCCGTGCCCCGACCCCAGGCCGCGACCGACCCGTTTGCGCCTCTTGTGCGGGACGATTCCCCGATTGACATCGTTCAAATTCATGATAACGAAACTCCCCGTAAACGCTCGACCTCGCCTCGCGGCCGAACCTGCTGCAAAGCGTCCATGGTCGCCTTGACGAGATTGATCGGATTCGTATTTCCAAAGGACTTCGTCAAAATATTCTTGATCCCGGCGGCTTCGCAAACGGCGCGGACCGCAGCCCCGGCGATGACGCCCGTACCGGGACCGGCGGGAACCAGCACAACCTTCGCAGCCCCGAAGCTACCCTTCGCGATATGCGGGATGGTCCCATCGACCAGGTTGACCGCCGCCATTCGCCGGGTGCCGTCTTTGACAGCCTTGGCGACGGCCGGGGGAACCTCGTTCGCCTTGCCGTATCCCCAGCCGACGCGGCCGTTTCCGTCGCCGACCACGACCATGGCGGTAAAGCTGAATCGCCGACCGCCTTTGACCACCGCGGCGCAACGGCGAATCTTGATCACCTTGTCGATCAATTCGCCGCGGACGGATTCTATATTGTCAGTCGCCATCGTACCTACTCAAGTAAGGACTTCTTGGGAAAGAGATTTCTCGACTGTTCAATGCGGAGGGACCTTCGAACTCACTTGCCTTTTTTTCCGGCGGGCTGTCCAATCTTTCCGGCTTTGTCACTCTTGTCGCTCTTCTTCGCCTGCTTAGACTCGGTCCCTCGCGCGGGCTTTTCCTGAATTTCCTTCTTGGGCCCGAGATCCAGCCCGGCGTCTCGCGCGGCATCGGCCAAAGCCGCTACGCGTCCGTGATATTTGTAGGACCCGCGATCGAAGACGACCTGCCGAATGCCCGCTTCCAATGCCCGTTCCGCGATCCGTTTCCCTACCAGCACGGCGGCTTCAATATTGCCGCCGTAACCGGAAAGCGTCTCGCGGAGGTCTTTCTCGAAAGTGGAGGCGGCCGCCAACGTTCGCCCTTGCACATCGTCGATAATCTGAACGCTGATGTGCTTGTTGCTGCGGAAAACGCTCAAACGCGGCCGAGCGCTCACGCGGCGAATCTTGTTTCGCACCCGAAACGTGCGGCGGCGACGTTGAATTTGCAGTCTTTGTAACTGGCTCACGGGAATCGTCTCTAAGCAAATGAGTCTCTAACGCGGTGGGGCGAACCTCCCACTCGGCCGCGCCGTTTGCGATCCAGCAGGTCCCGAAGGCACCTCGGACCCGGCCTAGAACCGCAACCAACGGCGACGCAATATCCAAGGAGCGGCTATTTTGCCGATACCTTGCCTTCCTTGCGGCGAATCTGCTCGCCCTGATATCGGATGCCTTTGCCCTTATAGGGTTCCGGTTTTCGCAACGCCCGGACGGACGCGGCGAAATTCGTGACCGATTGTTTGTCCGCTCCCTGCACCACGACGTGCTGTTGATCGGGGCAACTCACGGTCAAGCCGGCGGGAATCGGGACCTGCAATTCGTTGGCGTAACCGACGCGGAGTTGGAGCACGGAGCCTTGAACGGCGGCCAGGTAGCCGACGCCCACAATCTCCAGCCGCCGCTCGAACCCTTGCGATACGCCGAGCACCATGTTTTGCAGCAGAGCCCGCGTTAGGCCGTGCATCGCCCGCGCCGGCCGGCCGTCGTCACGACGCCGCACGGACAACAGCTTTCCGCCGTCCGAAAGCTCGACGTCCACCTCGGGCCGAAGCTCACGCGCCAATCGCCCTTTGGGACCCTCGATGACGACGGTCCGGTGATCCAACGAGACTTTGACTCCGTCGGGTATGGGGATCGGTTTCTTTCCAATTCGCGACATCGCCGTGCTCTCTTGTAACCCGTTACCCGCCTGACTTCCCTAAACGTGCTCTTGCGCGGCGAACATCGCCGCCCTTGTAAGTGAAGCGCACCGCCGCCGACATCACCAGATTTCGCACAGGATCTCACCGCCCACGTTCCGCTGTCGTGCCTCGCGGTCGCTGACGACGCCGCGGCTGGTACTGACGACGGAGATGCCCAAGCCGTTCAGCACGGGCTTCAATTCCCCGGCCTTGCGATAGACCCGCCGCCCGGGTTTACTAATGCGGCGAATATGGCGGATCACTTGCTCGCCGTTGGGGCCGTACTTCAAATGGATTTGAAGCATGCCGCGCGGCGAACCCGCAATCTCCTCCCAGTCCCAAATGTAGCCCTCGCGCTTCAACACGTCAGCCAAGGCACGCTTCAGACGCGAACTCGGCACCAGGACTTCCGCCCGTTCCACGCGGATGGCGTTACGAATTCTGGTCAACATATCGGCGATGGGATCGGTCATCATGGTGGTTGTTCAACCCTCTACCAGCTCGCCTTGACAAGTCCGGGAATCAAACCCTGATCGGCCAACTTCCGCAAGCAGATGCGGCAGAGGCCGAATTTGCGATACACGGCCCGCGGCCGCCCGCAAATACGGCAGCGATTCCGATGACGCGTGGAAAACTTCGGCGGTCGCAAGGACTTAGCGATCTTGGACTTACTGGCCATGCACTCGGTTCCTCAAGGGTTCTCCCAACGGACGGCTGTGTTTCGTTCTACTCCGCGCGGAAGGGCATTCCCAGCATACGCAGGCATTCTCGAGATTCGTCGTCGCCGCGGGAATCGAACACCAGGCAGATGTTCATGCCTTGGTTGCGGGAATACTTATCCGGGTTCAGTTCCGGGAACACCATTTGTTCCGTCAGCCCTAAAGTGTAGTTGCCTCGGCCGTCGAAGGCATTCGGGTTCAGTCCCCGAAAATCCCGCACGCGCGGCAAGGCAATCGCAATCAGACGGTCGAGAAACTCGTACATCCGCTTGCCGCGCAACGTCACCTTGCAGCCGATCGCCATCCCTTCCCGCAATTTGAAGCCGGCGATCGACTTTTTTGCGCGGGTCACGACGGCTTTTTGGCCGGCGATCAATGTGAGCGCGTCGACGGCCTCGTCGAGATACTTCTTCTCGGCGATCGCCTGGCCGACGCCCATGTTGATGACGATCTTCTTCAGACGCGGCAGCGAAAGGATGTTCGTCCGCCCCAGCTTTTTTTGTAGATGGGGCACGACTTCCTTCCGATATCGTTCAAGTAATCGAGGTTCCATGCTTCCAACCGACCTCAAGATTTCTTGGCATAGCGCGCGCGAGCCGGCGCGATCGGGCCGATGTTCGCGTTGCACTTCTTGCAAAATCGCACCTTGGTCCCGTCATCGAGATAGCGGGCGCCGGTCCTGGTGCGGGCGCCGCAGGCCGGGCAGACCAAAGCCACGTTCGAAATCGCGACCGGCATTTCCCGCGACAGTCGTCCGCCCTGCTTGGCTTGCCGAGTCGGCCGCATGTGCTTGATCACCACGTTGACCGACTCGACGAGGACTTTACCGGCATTGCGGTCGACCGACAGTACCCGTCCGCGAACGCCGCGATCTTCACCGGTCAGAACTTCCACCATGTCGTTGATACGTACTTGCATCAGACCACCTCGCTGGCGAGGCTGACGATTTTCATGAAATTACGATCCCGCAATTCCCGCGCGACGGCCCCGAAAATACGCGTGCCGCGCGGATTGCCGTCGTTATCCACGATCACCGCCGCGTTGCTATCGAAACGCACGTAGCTTCCATCAATCCGGCGCTTGGCTTTCCGGGTACGGACGATGACGGCTCGAACCACGGCCCCCTTTTGGAACGTGCTGCCTGCGATCGTCCCTTTAACGCTGCACACCACGATATCGCCCAGGCCGGCGTATCGCTTGCGGCTTCCCCCCAGGACCTTGATGCACATCAGCTCGCGCACCCCGGTATTGTCCGCTACGTCAAGCCGGGTCTGCATTTGGATCATGGCTGTCACCTAAACCTTGTGGCGTCTCAACCCCGCCTGCAATCGTCTTCTGCGTTACCGTGCCGCAAGTCATGCGGGCCGCCCCTGCGAAGCGTCGCCGCTCTCCGGCGGGGAATCCGCGCCGCCCGGATCGGCTCCCGCCGCCGCCTGAAGCTCTTCTTCGACTTCGCGGCCTTTCGCGATCTGTTTGTCCAGGGTGCCCGCCTTTTCGACCACGCGCACCAGACGCCAACGTTTGAGGCGCGAAAGCGGACGTGACTCGGCGATCTCTACCCGATCGCCGACGCCGGATTCGTCGTTCTCATCGTGCACATAGCAAATCGTGCGATGCCGAACATACTTGCCGTACCGCCCGTGCGGCATCATCCGCGTAACCTCCACGCGGCGAAACCGGGGTCTCCCGGCCTTCGTGACGATTCCGACTTCCACGCGCTTGGCCATCTCTTTTTCCTTGGTCGTTCGAACACCGATGCAGGATACGGCGGAAAACCTTTTTCACGACTCCATCAATCACACGCTCGCCGGACCGGAAACCTGCATCGCCTCATACGGCGCTCAACTCTCGCTCCCGCAGAATGGTATGGATTCTGGCAATCATCCGCCGCTTGCTCGCCAGCTCTCGCGGGTTCGCGAGCCGCTCGGTCTGCCGCTGGATTCGGAGCCGAAACAGGGAATCGACGGCCTCCCGCAGAGTAGCCTGCAACTGCTCCGTGCTCATTTCCCGAAGTTCTTTCGCCTTCATCGTATCACCGCATTACTCGAGTAAGTTCCGAGTGCTCCACTGTTCCATTGCTCCGGCAGCCCCGATCAACGCGCGTCATACCTCGCGGCGCCGCACGAAGCGGACTTTGACGGGCATTTTGTGAGCGACACGGGAGAAACAAATTCGGGCCGCCTCCTCGGAAATCCCGCCGATCTCGAACAGCACGGTACCGGGCTTGACCACGGCGGCCCAGTACTCCGGCTCCCCCTTCCCTTTACCCATACGGGTTTCCAGAGGGATCGAGGTAATCGGTTTATGCGGAAAGATGCGGATATACAACCGCCCCTCCGCCCGCAGGTACTGCTGGGCGGCAATACGGCCCGCCTCGATCGTCGCCGCGGGGATCCAGCCGCCTTGCACGGCCTGCAGCCCGAAGTCGCCGAACACGACGCGATTGCCGCGGGTGGCCTCACCCTTTATACGCCCTCTTTGGCTTTTTCGATGCTTGACCCGTTTTGGCATCAGCGCCATGGTCGTCGTCCTCGCTGAACATCCCTAAGTTGATCCACACTTGCACGCCGATCTGTCCTTGGGCGATGGTGGCTTCCGCGAAACCGTAATCCACGTTCGCCCGCAACGTCGATAGCGGTACCGAGCCGACCATCTGCTTTTCGCGGCGCGACATCTCCGCCCCGCCCAGCCGGCCCGACAACTGCACTTTCATCCCTTTGGCCCCCTGGGCCATCGTCGCTTCCATGGCCTTCTTGATGGTGCGGCGAAAACTGGACCGCCGCATCAGCTCCTCGGCGATACTCTCGGCCACCAACTGAGCCACCAATTCGGGGCGGGTGATTTCCTCAATTTTGGGATTGATGCGCCGACCCGTCAAAGCCTGAAGCTCGTTCTGCAGTTCCTCGATCTTTCCGCCGCGAGACCCGATCAAAACCCCGGGCCTGGCCGTGAAGATAATCACCTTGACTTCATCCCGTGTCCGCTCGATCTCGATCTTCGAAACCATCGGGTACATCCGCCGACCTTTACCGCGGTCGCGCTCCGACGAGGCCTCGCGGCGATTGAGGATGAACTGGCGAATCTTGTAATCTTCCAACAACAAATCGGAGAACTCTCGCTTGGGCGCATACCAGCGACTCTTCCAGTCGAGGGTAACACCAGTCCGAAAACCAATCGGGTTGACCTTTTGACCCATCGCGAAAATCCTCTGTCAACTCCCGCCGCAGCGGGCTAACCTTTTACCCAATCCGTAACCATGCAGGAGCCCAAGCAAGCGACTTTTCGTCCATGCCGCCCCGACCGCGGCACCATCGGGCATCGGGGGACGTAACCCTATTACCCAAGCAGATCAACCAACTCAGGTAGATCAACGAGGCTCCAATACCACGGTCAAATGCGACATTCGCTTCTGAATAATCGTTGCCATGCCTCGGCAAATCGGCCGCATCCGCTTCATGCGAGGCCCTTCGTC
>JAAZNR010000147.1 GCA_012798155.1 Thermogutta sp.
CGTCATGCGGCTGCACGGCGGCGTCCAGCACCGCGTCCGGATCATCCGTTTCCGGCAAGATACCCGGCAGCCGTTGCGTGCTTCGAATGTGCTCCGCCAGCAGCCGCTTAAAGCGAGCGATCCGTTCTCGATGTTCCGGGGCCGCGACGACGTTATGGAACTCGCCCGGGTCCTCCTGCAAATCGAACAACTTGAAGGTCGGTCCCGGCAGGGGGCCTTTGGGGTCGTAGCCGTCGTCTCGGACTCGTTTTCCCCGCTGGTACACCAGCTTGTAGCGAGCGTCGCGAATCATGATTTCGTCGTTGTGGGCATACTCGACGATCACATGGTCCCGGTGCTCTTCGGTTTGACCGGCGGCGAGTTGCAGCAGACTTTTTCCTTGAATACGATCGGGGATCGGCAGGCCGCAGACGTCCAGCACGGTGGGCACGATGTCCACGAACTCGGTGAGGGCGTTGACCACGCGGCCCCGGGGGAACCGCGGCGGATACCGGAAGAGGAGGGGGGCGGAGACGGCCGGGTCATAGCTGCAATGCTTTTCGAACCGCCCGTGATGTCCCAGCATATACCCGTGGTCGCCCGTGTAAATCACCAGCGTATTGTCCTCCAAACCCGCCTGCCGCAATGCCGTCAGCACCACGCCCACGTTCTTATCCATGAACTCCACGGACGTGTAGTAGGCCGCATTGATGCCGCGCTTTTCGTCGTCCGTCAGATCGCGGAAGATGTCGGGGATCTGGTCGTCGTCTTCGGGGCCGACCTCGGGGACGGTGAATTCCTCGGGGCGATGGCGTCCGCGATATTCCACGGGAAAGTGGAACGGCGAGTGCGGCTCGTAGAAGCTGACCATGAGGAAGAACGGCTGCTCATGCTTTTGGGCCAGGAATTCGGCCCCTTTTTGGGCGAAGAACGTTCCCACCATCTCGCCGTCCCAGGCCGGGAAGGGGGCACACATGCTGTTCAACCAAATCCGGGCGGGGTCCCGGAAGGGTTTCCACGGCGGCAGGACCTCCACGCCTTCGGGCAAGGGACGTTGCGGTTGCCGGCGTCGCCACTGTTGCCAGTCCGCCATGTCCAAGCGTTCGTCGAAGCCGTGCTTCAGGCCGCTGTTAAAGTGCATCTTGCCGTAGGAGGCGGTGGCGTAGCCGGCCTCCTTCAGCATCTCGGCCAGGGTTACCTCGCTTTGCGGCAGAGGGCTTTTCAAGAGGGTCACCCCGACGGTGCGAGGATATCGGCCCGTGATGAACGATTGCCGCGAGGCCGTGCAGATGGGGGCGTTGCAGAACGCCCGGGCGAATCGCACGCCCTCCGCCGCCAGGCGGTCGATATTGGGCGTGCGGACGATGGTGTTGCCGTAGCAGCCCGTCACGTAGGCCGCGTGATCGTCCGAACAGATCCATAGGACGTTGGGCCGGTCGGCGGCCCGAGCGGGAGCCTGGATCCAACCTACCGCAACGACCGCGGCCGAAAGCGCGAAAGCGAAAAGGAAACCACGCACGCGATCACCTCCCTTGCTGCAATGGAAACGATGTGGGAGCACAAACACGGGATGACCGGCGATCGTGGAAACCGATTCCGCCGGCCGAGCCGACCTCGGCAGGCCCTTGCCGC
>JAAZNR010000954.1 GCA_012798155.1 Thermogutta sp.
CGCCCGCGAATCGTATCGACGAAATCGTTTTCGCAAAGCTCCAATCGCTGGGGATTCAACCGGTCTTGTGCTCCGACGCCGTGTTCGTGCGTCGCGCTTACCTCGATTTGATCGGCGAGCTGCCCACGGCCGAGGAAGCCAAGGCCTTTATCGAAAGCAACGACAAGAATAAACGTGCGGCCTTGATCCATCGACTCCTCGACGACACCCGGCACGCCGATTATTGGGCCATGCGATGGGGCGACATCCTCCGGGTCAAGGCCGAGTTCCCGGTGAAGCTCTGGCCGAACGCCGCCCAAGCCTACCACCGCTGGATCTGGGAGTCGCTGGTTCGCAACAAGCCGTACGACCGTTTCGCGCGGGAACTATTGACCTCCAGCGGTAGCAACTTCCGCGTCGGCCCCGCCAACTTCTACCGAGCCATTTCGGAGAGAACGCCGGCAGGGATCGCTTCCGCGGTGGCGCTGGCGTTCATGGGCACGCGCATCGACTTATGGCCGGAGGAACGCCGCGCGAACATGGCTGTGTTCTTTTCCCAGGTGGGCTTCAAACCCACCGGCGAATGGAAGGAAGAGATCGTCTTCTGGGACCCCTTGAAATCGACGGCCATTCCGGGCGACACGGCGGAGGGCTTGGAATCGATCGCGGCCGCAGTAACGGCCACCAATACCGTCCCGCAGGCCCTGCCGGAGCCGCTCACGGAGGCCGGCCCGCAAGAGGCCGTGTTCCCCGACGGTACCAAGACCACGCTCCCGCCGGATCGCGACCCGCGGGAAGTGTTTGCCGATTGGCTCATTCGGCCGGAGAATCCGTGGTTCGCTAAAGCGATCGTGAATCGCACTTGGGCCTGGGCCATGGGCCGGGGCATCATCCATGAACCGGACGACATCCGAGATGACAATCCGCCCAGCAACCCCGAACTGCTGGCCTACCTGGAGCAGGAATTGACGTCCAACGGCTACGATCTGAAGCATCTCAAACGCCTCATTTTCACCTCTACCACTTACCAGCTCTCGCCCATTTCGCATTATCAGGGCACTGAAGGCATGGCGAACTTCGCCTCCTACATCATGCGCCGCGTGGAAGCCGAAGTGCTGGCGGATGCCTTGGACCGGATCACGGGCGTCTCGGACCTTTACACCAGCGCCGTACCGGAACCGTTCACGTACATCCCCAAGGATATGCGGGCGGTTACTATCGCCGACGGCAGCATTTCCAGCTCCTTCCTGACCCTGTTCGGCCGCTCCGCCCGAGCGACCGGCATGGAAAACGAACGCGTCAACGAATTGGCGTCGCCCCAGTGGTTGTATATGCTCAACTCCGGCGAAATCCAAAACAAGCTGCAAAACGGGCCGAAGCTGGGGGCCCTGATCGCGGCGGGCGGCAGTACCAAGGACATCACGGAGCGGCTGTACTTGACGATCCTGTCGCGGTTTCCAACACAGGAGGAAATCGACGCCATGGACGAATATCTCAAGCTCGGCGTCGCCAAGGGCCGGGACGCGTGGATCGATCTGGCGTGGGCCTTGATAAACGGCCCTGAGTTCCTCTTGAGGCATTAGACGTTTCCGTCTTGAACACCGTTAACGAACGCGTGCCGTTTTTTCGTTTGCAAAGCATTTTGGGGAGGACCCGACCCATGACTCAACGTGACGAACCGAATCATCGCTTGGAGATTTCACGGCGACGGGCACTGCAACGCGGTGCCTGGGGAGCGGCGGGCATTTTCACGGCCGCCCATTTCCAACAGTTGAACCGCCTCGCTTTCGCGGCCGAGCCGCAACCGAATCCGGAGCAGCAAGCCGCCGACGCCAAGGCCGCCCACGATAACGCGGCCAAGGAAAAGGCCAAGACCAAGAAAGGCGTCAAGTCGGTCATCCAGATATTCCTATGGGGCGGGATGTCCCAAAACGACACCTGGGACCCCAAGCCCGGCACCGGCTACGACTATTTGGGCCAATTCGACAAGGTGATCCCCACCAATGTCGAGGGGATTCAGCTCAGCTCGCTGTTTCCGTACTTGGCCAAGCAGGCTGACAAGTATTCGTTGATCCGCAGCATGACCCACGGCAACAACGGACATGAAACGGCGGCCTACTTGATGCAAACCGGCCACAGGCCGGGCGATCGTCTGGCCTATCCGAGCGTGGGCGCGATCTTCGCCTATTTCAAGCGCGAGGAATACAAGGGCCTTCTCCCGCCGTACATCGTGATGCTGCAAGCGGCGGGACGATTTTCCGAAGAGGGATTCCTCGGCCCCGCCTACAAGCCCTTCGCCACCGGCGGCGACCCCAATGCCGAACGCTTTGAAGTTCAAGGCATCGTCAATCGAGGCGTGACCGATCAGCGGCAAAAGGCCCGCCGTGAGTTCCTAGATAAGGTCAACTTGCTGGGGCACGGCCTGTCCGCCGCGGCCGATATCGCCCAGGCGGAGGCCGAGCGGGAAAAGGCCTACGGCCTGATCCTGGGGCCCGGCCGCGAAGTCTTCGACTTGAGCAATGAACCGGCCGCGTTGCGAGACCGCTACGGGCGAAATACGTTCGGACAAGAATGCCTGGCCGCGCGGCGGATGGTGGAGGCCGGAGTACCGTATGTGACCATCAGCTTCCCCGGCGGATGGGACACGCACTCCAATCACTTCCCCACCATGCGACGGCAATGCCCCCAGCTCGACCAAGGCTTGGCAACGCTCCTCCAAGACTTGCAGGACCGCGGCCTGCTGGAAACCACGCTGGTGTGGTGCACGGGTGAGTTCGGCCGCACGCCGAAAATCTCCTGGGAACCGCCCTGGAACGGCGGGCGGCATCATTTCGGGGACGTTTTCACCGTGCTTGTGGCCGGGGGCGGGTTCGCCGGCGGTCGCGTGCTCGGCAAGTCCGACGAAAAGGGCGAGAAGGTGGCCGAGCGGCCCGTCTATCCGGCGGACCTGCTGGGTACCTTCTACCTCCTGGCGGGCATCGATGCCGGCGCGCTCCTGCCTCACCCCATGGGTTTCGAGGCCCGAGTGTTGGACGCTGAAAAGGAAGGGATGAAATCGGCCGGCTTGTTGGATGAACTGCTGTGAGTGACGGTTGATCCATCCCGGTAGCGCGGCGAGTGCCGCCCCCTTTCGCGGTCGATCCGGCGAGTTGCAACCGCCGGGTGACGGTATGCGCTGATAATTTCGCATTTTGGGAGAACTTCCATGAAGGCTTTCCACCGACTTCCCGCGGGACTGTTCGCGTTGGTCGCGCTGTTTGCTTCGTCGGCCCTCGCGCAAAACCAATACATCGGTTACGTGTACCCGGCGGGAGGCCGGCAAGGGACGACCTTTCCGGTACGTCTGGGCGGCCAAGCGCTGCTGCATCCCTCCGGCGTGCTCATCAGCGGCGAGGGAGTTTCCGCCCGTTTGGTGGACTACTATCCCGTTTACAACAACGAAGAGCTGGCCCTGCTGCGGCAGCAATTGGCGGAGTTGAAAAAAAAGGAAACCACCGTTGACGACGGCATGGTCGCCAAGATGACCTGGTGGGAATTCCCGGCGCCCATCGGTCCGGCGGCCTTGCCGGAATTGTTGAGCAGCGGTTCGAACGGCGGCGAGGCACTGCCCGAAAAGGAGGCGGCGAAGCAGAAACTGATCGAGCGGATCGAAAGGATTTTCGCCGAAGATGAACGTTTTCCCGCCGTGCAAGCCCATACGGAGCTGGTATTCGTGGAAGTCACGATCGATCCCGACGCCAAGCCGGGCCGCCGCGAAATCCGCGTCGTCACCAAGCGCGGCATTTCCAACCCCTTGCCGTTCTTCGTGGATCAGGTCCCCGAGGTCGCCCGCAAGCCCATGAAGACATCCCAAAAGCAAGTCCTCGGCAAGGAGTGGCAAGCCCAGCGAAAAAGGCCTCCCGAGGAAGAAGAGCTGCAGATCACGTTGCCCTGCACGATGAACGGTCAAGTCGCCGCCGGTGAGGTCAATCGGTACCGTTTCTTGGCCGCTAAAGGCCAACGTCTGGTGATCTCCGTAAAGGCGAGGGCATTGATCCCCTACGTACCCGACGCCGTGCCCGGCTGGTTCCAGCCGATCATTCGGCTGAGCGATGCCGACGGCCGAGAGCTGGCATTCGCCGACGACTTCCGTTTTCATCCCGACCCGGTGATGTACTTCGAGGTGCCCGACGACGGCGAGTATGTCCTGAGTATCACCGATGCCCTCTTCCGCGGCCGAGAGAGCTTCGTCTATCGCGTCACCATCGGCGAGCTGCCCTACCTCACCGACATCTTCCCGCTGGGCGGTCGCGTGGGCGAAGCCGTCAAGCTCGAAATGAGCGGCTGGAATCTGGAGGATGCCGCGATTTCTCCGCCTCCCCCGGACGCCGCTCCCGGCATCCATCTGCTCAGCGCGTCCAAAGGCCCTTATGTCACCAATCCCCTGCCGTTCGCCCTGGATACGCTGCCGGAGTGCCTCGACCAAGAAAGCAACGACGCCGCGGCGAACGCCCAAAAAGTCGCCCTGCCGATCATCGTCAACGGGCGGACCGATAAGCCCGGCGACTGGGACGTGTTCGAAGTGGAAGGCCGTGCCGGCGAGACCGTCGTCGCGGAAGTCTTGGCCCGACGTCTGGGGTCTCCGCTCGACTCCTTCCTCAAAGTGACGACGGCCGACGGTAAAGTGCTAGCCGTGAACGACGATCACTTCGACGCGGCGTCGGGCCTGAATACGGACCATGCCGACTCGTATCTGATGGTCAAACTCCCGGCCGACGGCAAATACTACATTCACGTTGGCGACACCCGCCGCCAATCCGGCAAGGAGTTCGCCTATCGCCTGCGGATCAGCCCGCCGCGTCCCGATTTCGAACTCCGCGTCGTCCCCTCGCGCGTGATCCTGCGCAGCAACGCTTCGGTCGCGTTAACGGTTTACGCGATCCGCAAGGACGGGTTCGACGGCCCGATCACCCTCGGCTTCAAGGATCTTCCCGCGGGATTGGAATCTCCCGGCGCGACGCTCCCCGCCGGCAAGGAGGTCGTGCAATTGGCCGTGAAAACGACGCTGGCCGCGATGGATGCGCCGGTGAACGTCAAGGTCATCGGCACGGCCAAAGTCGGTGAGCAAGAGATCGTGCACGAGGCGGTTCCCTGCGAGGACGTCATGCAGGCATTCGCGTGGCGCCATCTCCTGCCGGCCGACACGCTTCCCTTGCTGGTTTACGACCCCGGCTATCAACCGCCCACCGACCGCATTCGCCCGCCGATCCCCGACGAGATGCGACCCAAGGACGTGAAGCCGACCCTGCAAAGGTCTCAGGTGAATACCTACCTCCGGCAGATCGAACGGCTGTACCAGGAATGGCTCCTCACCGACGAGTTCGCCAATCGCGAAATCGCCAAGGTGGAGGCCCAACTGATCCAGTGAAGGTGCCCGCCATCGCGTCGGCGAGCCTGTCCCGGTCCTCCTTGCGCCGTTAAGACCGCGTCTTCAAATTAGGCCCTGTCTGAAAACCGCTCGTGCGGGGTTGGCAGCGCGGCTTGTCATGATACGTGGTGGAAGAGGTTGTCAATGGGGCCGAGTGTGCATGGAGGGGGAGAGACGATGTTGCGCCGAGTATTGACGGATGAACGCCGGGACTTGATCGAGGACGTGTTCGATCAGCCGGCCGCCACGCCGCGGCGGCGGGCTGGGTGATTCGGTTCGGTATTCGTACGACCACGAGAACCGCCTGGTGCGGCGGCGGTGATTGTTCACGGGCTTCTTGCTCTTGTCGTGCCCGCCGAAACCCCGCGGCGGATGGACGGCGACGGCAACGGAGACTACGAGCAGAAACGGGCTTCGCCCACGACGGCAACCAGATCGTGCTGGATTTCCAGCGGGCGACTTGGCAGCATGTCAGCACCGAGCCGCCGGCGTGAGCCGGCGGTGGATAGTCCCTTCCTCTTCACCGCCCGGCCGTTCGACCCCGACACCGGCCTTCAGAGTAACCTCAACCGCTGGTACGACCCCGCCGTGGGAAGGTGGCTGAGGGAAGACCCGATCGGC
>JAAZNR010000955.1 GCA_012798155.1 Thermogutta sp.
CGGCTTACGCTGGAGGCTACAGCACACCTCTGGCTCACGCCCGCCCGCTCCTCGCCTTGAAGGTAGCTCGAACATGGTTCCAGGCGATCCGGAATACGATCCCAACGAAGCCGAGGCGATCTCCCTCGAGGACCTTGCCCGAGCGTTTGCCCAGGCCCTGGGTGAAGACGCCCCCGAGCCGGCCCCCCCTGCGGAATCCGACCCTCCCGAGACCGATCCTCCGGTTCCCATCGCGGACGAAGACGCCGCCCCGGCGGAAGAGCAGTCGATCTCGGCGGGACCGGCGAGCGGAGATGAAGAGGCCCGCTACGTCAACCCGGCCGGGGTCCTCGAAGCCCTCCTGTTCGTGGGTGATCCGGACGGAAAACCCCTCAATCCGACGTATGCCGCAGAGTTGATGCGCGGCGTCACCCCTGCCGAGGTCGCTCGGCTGGCGGCGGAACTCAACGAGCGGTATCGCCGCCGCGGGTGCCCTTACCGCGTGGTATTCGAAGGCGGCGGATACCGTCTGCGGCTGCTGGAACAATACGCCCAGTTGCGTAACGCCTTTTTCGGGCCGGCTCGGCCGATCAAGCTTTCGCGGCAGGCCGTCGAGGTCCTGTCCGTCGTGGCCTACCGCCAGCCGGTGACCGTCCAGGAGGTCAACACGCTCCGAGGCAAACCGAGCGGGGCGATCCTGGCCCAATTGGTGCGGCGCGACCTGCTTTCCGTGAGCCATGAGGGCGGCGGCCCCAATGCCCGCAAGGCCGCCCGCTATCGCACCACACGGCGTTTTCTCGAACTCTTCGGCCTGGAAAGTTTGGAGGACCTGCCCCAAGTGGGTGGCCCGCTGCCGCATCCGGAAACCGATTGACGTATCTTTGAATAGAGGAATAAATGGACTGGGGGAAATAGATGGATTGCCCGGCCGTGAGATGAATCAGGGAAAATGGATTGAAGGGAAAATTGATTGAGGTGAATTAGGGAAAATGGATAACATGCCGAGGCGCGGCGGCTGCGGCACCGTCACGGCAATCCACGGAGACTTGACTGAAGTCACCACCCCTTAGGGGCAACCGAACGATGAGAATTGAAGAAATTGTCCCCTGGGGTACCCGAAGGCAGTCACCAATCCTCTATCGTACCCGAGGACAGTGACCGCCCGGGCGGGGGAAACGCTGGGTCATTATTATCAACCTTATCTGGGTTTAATCCGTATAATGGATTGATCCGACCTTTCGGCGTCTGTTTATTTTTCGATACACTTTTGTCGGCGGTAATCGGATCCCCTGCCGTCGGGAGTGACGGCGAGGCGGATCGTGCTTAAACTAGAACGAATTGGGCTGGAACGGGGGCAAGCCGGCCCCGGCACCGTGCCGATCCCCGGCGGGGTGAGGCCGGTCGGGAAGTGTCGGCTCTCGCGCCCCGGGTCGGGCGACCGTTCTTGCCGTTTCCATGAGGGCACGCGGCTTTGCACGAGGGACAAGCGGAACTGGATAGCTCGGCCGCCCGCTCCACCGGGGCGGCTTCCAGGCTTTATACCGACTGGGTGGCCAGTCACGTGATGATCGGCCCGTCGCTCTTGGCTGCCGATTTCGGCCACCTCGCCCGTGAGGTCCGGCGGCTGGAAGAGGCCGGTGCCCGCTATCTGCACCTGGACATCATGGACGGGCATTTCGTGCCCAACCTCAGCTTTGGCATCCCCATCGTCGAGGCCGTCCGCCGATTGACCCCGCTCCCGCTCGACGTTCACCTGATGATCGCCAATCCGCGGGAACACCTGGGGCGATTCCGCGAGGCCGGGGC
>JAAZNR010000956.1 GCA_012798155.1 Thermogutta sp.
CTCCAAGATCTGCCCGTCCTTGGCCTCGCGATAGTACAGCACCGTATCGGAGTCGACCGGCTCGTAGAGCTGACCGACGTGGGAGTAGATGCCGAATTGCCGGAAGAGGGCCTCCATGCCGAAGGTGCGGCTCTCGTCGGGTACGATGGGGACCACGTAGCGGCCGATGTTCTTGTCCCGCATCAGCCGGACCAAGAGCCGCACGAAGGCCATGGTGGTCGAGACCTCGCGTCCCTCGCTCCCCGAGAAGAACTCCGAAAAGTCCTCCCATTTCGGCGGCTTGAGCTTCATCATGGGGTGCCGCCGTTGCGGGACGGGGCCGCCCAAGGCCCGCCGGCGCTCGCGGAGATAGCGAATCTCGGGGCTGTCGTCCGGCGGGCGATAGAAGGGCGCCTCCGCCACGCGCTCTTCGGGAATGGGGATGTCGAAACGGCGGCGGAACTCGCGCAGCTCATCCTCATTCAGCTTCTTTTGCTGATGCGTGACGTTCCGGCCTTCGCCCGCCTCGCCCAATCCGTAGCCCTTGATCGTCTTGGCCAAAATGACGGTCGGCGAGCCTTGGTGCTCCACCGCCGCCTTGTAGGCCGCATAGACCTTGAGCGGATCGTGCCCCCCGCGCTTCAAACGGCGAATCTGCTCGTCGGTCAGATCGGCGACCAGGGCCTCCAGTCGCGGGTCCACGCCGAAGAAGTGCTTGCGGATGTAGCTCCCCGGCATGACGGTATACTTCTGGTACTGGCCGTCCACGACCTCCATCATGCGGCGGGCCAAGAGACCCTCGGAATCGCGGGCGAGGAGGGGGTCCCAATCCGCCCCCCAGATGACCTTGATCACGTTCCAGCCGGCGCCCCGGAAGGCCCCTTCCAGCTCTTGGATGATCTTGCCGTTGCCGCGGACCGGGCCGTCCAGACGCTGCAAATTGCAGTTGACGACGAAGATCAAATTGTCGAGCTTTTCCCGGCCGGCCAGCGTGATCGCCCCCAGCGTCTCCGGTTCGTCGCACTCGCCGTCGCCGACGAAGCACCAGACCTTGGAGTCGCGGGCCTGGGGGCGAATGCCGCGATCCGCCAGGTACTGGTTGAAGCGGGCCTGGTAAATCGCCATGATCGGCCCCAGACCCATCGAGACGGTGGGGAATTCCCAGAACTCGGGCATCAACCAGGGGTGCGGATAGGAGGAGAGACCGCCGCCCGGCGCCAATTCCCGGCGGAAGTTCTCCAGGTGTTTTTCGTCGATCCGGCCTTCGAGGAACGCCCGGGCGTAGATCCCCGGCGAGGCGTGGCCCTGGATATAGACGAAGTCGGGCGATTCCGTGCCCTGTTTTCCGCGGAAAAAGTGGTTGAAACCGACCTCGTACAGGGTGGCCGCCGAGGCATAAGTGGAAATGTGCCCCCCGATCCCCGAACTCTCCCGGTTTGCCCGCACCACCATCGCCAGGGCGTTCCAGCGGATCAGACTCTTGATTCGCCGTTCCAAGGCGCGGTCGCCGGGGTAAGGCGGCTCGTTCTCCGGCGGAATGGTATTGACGTATTGCGTGGTGGCGGCGGAGGCGAACGGCACGCCCGACCGAAACGCCTTTTCCTTCAGCCGTTCCAGCAGATAGATGGCCCGCTGGCCCCCCTCCCGCTGAAGCACGTACTCGAAGGCCTCCAGCCATTCCTGGGTTTCGGCGGGATCGGAATCCACGGCGATCGGCGATACGCCGCCGGTTCCGTTCTTCGCCGCCTGGGGATCGGAGACCGCAAGATCGAGCCGCGCCTTGTCACTGGTAACCGAGCTCATGTCGTCCTCTTCGAGATCAAAATCATGCGAAAGTGAAGCGGAAAGGCATTCCCGGTCGCGACTCCCGGTCGGCAATCGCCTGGACGATTTTACCACCCTTTTTGTGTGATCCCGGACATCCCGGTCCGCATATTGGTTCCTGCCTGTGGGGAGACGAGGATATTATACGCCGAAACCGAGCGGTCTCGGCGGTGGGGCGCCCCATCACAGGCGTGCCGGCCGAGTCCCCTGCCGGCGTGGGCCGCCGGTGTGTCCTCGCGATACGGTTTTCCCAGCGAGATGTGAGCCGCCGGCGTGAGCCGGCGGTGGCAACGGCGCGAAAACGAGCGTCTGGGGGCTGCGCTACGCTCCGACCCCAGCCACCCACTTTATGGCGGCTCGCGCTCGCGCGTTACGCATCACGTTTGCGTTTTGCATCAGTTCCATGAGCCGCCGGCGTGAGCCGGCGGTGGCAGCGGCGCGAAGACGGGCGTCTGGGGGCTGCGCTACGCTCCGACCCCAGCCACCCACTTTATGGCGGCTC
>JAAZNR010000013.1 GCA_012798155.1 Thermogutta sp.
GCCTGCCGTGGATTGCCGGGAAAAGACCGACCGTTATCGCGAGTCGCCCTCCACGCGAGGCCGCGGATTGAAATCGGATTGCAATCGGAAAGGAATCGCCGGAAATGAAACACGCGATGTGGGTGATGATGTTGGTGGTCGGGCTGGGAATAGCCCAGTCGGCCTCGGCGGGAGACTATAGCTATCGGCACTGCCGGGGCGTCGGGTTGAGCGGCCTCGCCTCGCCCTGCTGCGGATTCGCGTGCGAAACGTGCCCGCCTCTCGGCTACCCGCCGATGCGAGCGCCGATCGGGCCGGGGATGCGGCCCTGGGGGCCGGGAATGCCTCACGGAGGACTGGGGATGCCTCAGGGAGCGATGGTCAATCCCGGGCCGCCGACCGCCGCGATCACCTATCCCTATTACACGGTTCGAGGACCGCGGGACTTTTTCCAGAAATACCCCACCCCCATCGGTCCGTGACGCACGTCACCGCCGAGGGTTGAGGAACGCCTCGAAGCCTTCGCCATTGGCCGCGCCGGTCACCGCCACCGGCCGGCCAATTCCATTTCCAGGAGCGGCGCGACGAGCGACTTGACGTCATTGCCCGAGGACGACCGGGCCGACAAGCTCGCCACGGACCGGATTTCGACGCGGGAATCGGGGTATTGCATGGCCACGTCTCTTCCGAACACCTCAAGCAGGTCGTTCCCGGCGGAATCGTAGATCGCGGCCGAGTCGTTTCCCCCTTGCTCCAGGAGGGCGAAGACGGTGTCGAATGCCTTGGCGCGGCGATAGGCGCCGCCGCCGGAGATGACGGTCTGGACCTGCCGCGCCGTGACGAGATCGTCGGCCGAGGAGCCGTGCAGGTAGGCCGTGTCGCGCCCGCCCGCCGTGGAATAGCCGTGGACGTAATCGAAGGACCGGGCGATGATTTGGAAGCCCGGCCCCTGCATCGTGGAGACCAGCTCGTCACTGGTAAAGGTATCGTCGCCGGCCGAATCGCGGAGTTCGGCCGTATCCACGCCGCCGGAGGCCGTCGCGTCGATGATCGCAACGCCGCGGACGGTGAGGCGATAGCCCGGCCCGCTGAGAGCTGCCCACGTGGGACCCGCGACCAGGTGATCGTCGCCGGGCGAATCGTGGAGTTCGGCCCGGTCGTCGCCGCCGCTGCCGATAAAGGTCGTGTCCGTGAAACCCGCCGCCTGCACGAGTTGCGAGGCGTTTTGCAGGTCGAAACCGTTCCACCGGCCGACGAAACGGTCCGCGGACGCCGTGCCGGCCGCCTCCGCGATGTCCGCTCCGCCGCCGCCCGAGGCGATCACGTTACCGAACCCTTTGGCCCGGGCGAAAAAGGCGTCGTTTCTCAGGCTCACGAAGGAGGATCGCACGACCAGGCGGTCGCCGCCGTTCGAACCGCTGAGTCGCGCGACGTCGTTCCCGCCGGCCAGGGCATAACCGTGCGCGTAGCGAAAGCCCTTGGCCCGCAGGTAGAAGTCGGAACCGGAGAGCACGGTTTGTTGCGGATTGGCGGACAGGCTGTCGTCGCCCGCGGAGTCGTAGAGGTGCGCGACGTCCTCCCCGCCGTTGCGGCTGTAGCCGTGGACGTAGCGGAAGCCTTCGGCGCGGAGGCGATAGCCCGGCCCGCTCATCTCGCCCCAGCCGGGTCCCGCGCGAAACGTGTCGTCCCCGGCGGCATCGGAAAGCTCCGCCGCGCTTGCTCCGCCGCCCGCCGCTACCGCGACATTTTCCACCCCCACGGCACGTAGCGCCAAGCCCGCCATGCCGACCGTCAGCAGGTTGGGGGCTGCCGCCAGTCGCGCGTCGCCGCCGGCCAGTTGCAGGTTCAAGGCGTCGTAGCCGCCCAGGCCGTCGATTTGGACCGTGAGCGGCGTCCCCGCAACGGGATCGAACAGATAATCGACGTCGTTCAGCCGAAGCGCAATCCCGCTCTCCAAGCTCAGCGTCACGCTGTCGTCGCTTGCCGTTCCAAAGACGGTCAGCGAGCCGGGCGAGTACTGCACCAGGTTCGCAACCGTCAGTTCGACGTCGGGCGAGTCGGCGGCCACCTCCAGCAGGTAGGTTTGGCCCGCCGCGGCCGACCAGTCCATCCGGGCAGGGGCATCGCTCAGCGCTTGCCGCGCGAGGACGCGGCGATCGGCCGAGTAGAGCGTGATTTGCGCGGTCGCGGACGCGCCGGGCGAGGCCAGCACCGTGAGGATGCCGTCCCGCGAGGCCGTCATGCGGTACCACGTGCTGCCGGCGCTCTGCGACTGTGTGCGGAGATAATCCACGGTCCCCAATTCCACGACCGGGAGGTCCGCCCGCGAGGTCAAGAAGTCGATCCCCGTCACGACCTGACCGGCGGCCAATGCGACCGCGCGGCCTTCCTCGCCCAGCGTATCGCGATAGCCCTCGCCGACGACGTGGCGAACCATATAGTCGCCGGGCGCCAATCCTTCGAAGGAATAGGAGCCGTCCTCGGCGGTCACCGCGAAAGGCTCGTCGTTGCGGAAGGAGATCGCCCAGGAGTTCAGCCTGCCGGTGTCCCAGGGCATGGTGTCGCGGATTTCCAGTCGCCACTGCCCGTCGGCCGGGGTGCCGCGGAGGACGCCCAGCGGCTGCATCGGCCGAAAGACGCCGGTGAAAGGCGCCGCGCCGCCCTGGATCGCGACGTCGGCGTCATCGGAGAACACCGTGTCGCTGAAATTGTTGCCCGAACCGCCGACGTTGCCTGCCAAGAGGACCCGCGTGCCGTCCGGGGCGATCAGCGTGATTTGCAGGTCGGCCGTGTACGTGTGCGTCAGGTTCAGCCGCACTTCCAGCTCGTCGATGGAGCCGACTCCCGACACGTCCAGCGTGCTGGTGACGACCCCGTTGTCGATGAGGTCCAGGGCGGTCGATTGCGAATAGACGAGGGGATCGCGGTCGAGTCGGCCGTTGCCGTTGAGGTCCAAATAAACGACCTGCTGTGCGAGCGGGGGTTCGCCCGGGTCGAGGACGCCGTCCCCGTCCGAGTCGTCCCATACCTGCCCGCGGACGGCGGTTGCCGGCGGCGGCGCCCAATCGCCCGTCTGAAGCGTCAGTTCCGGGTCGCCGAAGAGCGTGGCGCTGAAATGGATCCAGCGGTACGCGCCGTCGGTACCCACCCGGAAGAGATTGTCGAGCTTGGAATCGTTTTGGGCGTCGCCCACCCGGCCGATGCCCTCGTTGAAGACGGCGTCGAAGAATTCCAGGGCGTAGTCGTGGCTGCCCGCCGGCGTGCTCCCCGGCGCATACCAGCCGTATCGCGTGTTCATGACGGCGGCGGCGGCCCCGCCCGAGGAGACCACGAATTGCTCGGCGATGGCCACGTCTTGCGTATCGAAGGAACCGGCGTCGCAACCCTGGGAATACAGGAAGAAGGGGAAGTCGTTGTTCAGCGCGGCGACGTCGCTCCGCAAAAGCCGGGCCGCGTACACCGAATTCGCGTGCCCCAGGTGATGCACCAGATTGGGCGAGGCGTTCAATTCGGCCGTCAACTCCGAGCCGGTCCAGGC
>JAAZNR010000957.1 GCA_012798155.1 Thermogutta sp.
CGGTCGAGTTCGCACGTAGCTTCCGTAGCGCAGCACCAGGCGTCCTCGGATTGGGGAGTTGTCGAATGGTCGAGCATGGCAATGACGCCGCGACTACGGTCGCGCTTTCGAGGATCGGATTCAAAAATCGAGCGAGATTCCCAAAGCTTTTCCCAAAGCTTTATGTACGAGAAACCGGCGCAATGCGTTCGGGACGGCACCCCACGTTGGGCATTTTTCCGAAAGACTGCGAAACACCGGTTTCCGAAAGACTCCGAAGGATCGGGCAACGCCTGCCCTCCTTGCCGTCCTACGTTGGATTTTATCGTACCCAACGGCAGGGGACAACTCGCTATTTTTTCCTTTGCAATTGTATTTACTGTCGGCACGCCGTCTGTATTTATTGTCGGCACGCCGTCGGCCATCGCAGACCGGGCACGTGCACGCATGAGCCTCGGGCGTCAGCCTGACGTGGCCGCACCGGCGAAACGCGTAACGATCGGAACGTATTCGCCACCGGCGAAACGCGTAACGATCGGAACATATTCGCAGGGCTGCCACCGCCGGCTTACGCCGGCGGCTCTGGAATTCACCATGCGTTTTCCCTTCGAGCCTCCGGCGTAAGCCGGAGGTGTTTCGGCGCTACCCAGCTTCCACCGCCGGCTTACGCCGCCGCCTCGGCTGGATAGGCGATGCGGCGGGATCGCGGCGCGACGTCACTGCGGGCGGGTGCTTTCCAGGGCGGCGCGGTGGCGTTCCTGGGCGTACCACCGCTTCCAGACGTCCGGTTCGTAGCCGAAGTTTTGCCCGCTCAATTCCACCAAGGCCTCCAAGACCTCGCGATTGGGGACCTGCCGCCGAATGACGCGGGGTTGATTGCCGCCGGCCGACAGGCCGGTCGCGGATCGGCCGTCCGAGCTGCGGCTGAACGTGGTTCCGAGGGAGCCGCTTTGGAGGGGAGGCAGCACGACGCGATGCGTGGTGACCAAGGCGTCGATGAGGGCCGGGATGGCGGTCTTGTCGCCCATCGCCTTGAGCGCCGCCGCCGCCCGATTCACGATCACGTTGTTGTTATCCCGCAGGCGACCGATGAAGTACGGCACGCTCTCGGGGAATTTCGATTCGGCCAGGGATTTCAGGCAGGCCAGGCGGATCTCCTCCACCGGGTCCTCCACGGCCAAGACCGCCAAGGCCCGCTTCGCCTCGGGGCTGTCGATCCGGGCGAGAATCTGCACCAGCAGCAGGCGGACGGGGTCGCGGCGCTCCTCGCTGAGCACTTTGAGCAGGGGTTTGACGGCCGCCGGTTCGCGGATGTTTTGCAGTTGCTCGGCCGCCCCCGGTTCCACGTCCAGCCGCGTCACCAGCCGGCGAATCCGCTGCGTCCAATCCCGCTCGGAGGCCTCCCGCAGCTCCCTCTCCTCCAGGATTTGCACCTCTTGCGGCAGCATCCAGCGGCCTTTATACAGCACGTAGCCCTGCTCCCGCATCACCTCCTCTCGGGTCTTCCACTCGCCGTTGACCTTGGTATAACCCAGGATCGCGCGGACCCGAATGTTGTCGGGGTCCAGTTCCAAGATGCGGCGGAGGTGCGTCTCCCGCTGCGGGCGGAGGTTGTGCTCCCGGCACCATTCGGCCAGTTCCCATTGGCCTTCCACGGTGTCGGGATATTGAGTGCGGATCTTCTCGTACTCCAACTCGGCGGGCCTTTGCCGGATGTGTTCCTCGATCTCGGACTGGGGCACGGCCACGATCACGCCGGGGAGGGGCTTGAGGGTCACCGTGTCCGGCCCGGCCTGGGGGTCGCTCACCGGCTCGCCGACGATCCGCCCGCCGCTTTTGAGCACGACGATGTCGCCCCGCGCAGCGAGAGCCGGCACGGCCGCGAGGGCCGCCGCAAGGATCAGCCGGGTCAACCTGGAGCACCGCACGGGCAAGACCCCCGAAAAGGACGGCTTGGGCGATTACGGACGGCGGCGGGCACCCCCGCTTGCCGCCCGATCCCTAATGGTAGTATATCCCCGAGACCGGGCCGAAGACAAAATCCCCGCCGGGGTTGGGGGCACGGCTGAAACGGGATTGCGGGGCGTCTGGGGGCTGCGCTTCGCTACGACCCCGGCCACCCGGCTCGCGCTTGCGCGTCGTGCATCGCGTTTGGGTTATGCATCCGTCCCGTGAGCCGCCGGCGTGTCTCGTGAGCCGCCGGCGTAAGCCGGCGGTGGCAACCCGGCGTGAACGGGCGTCTGGGGGCTGCGCTTCGCTACGACCCCAGCCACCCGCGGCCGCGATTGCGCGTTGTGTATCGCGTTTGGGTTATGCATTAGTTTGCGTATATGATTGCGGTATGAACTATTTCGCCCATGCCTACCAGTACTTGCACGACCCATATTTTGCCGCGGGGACGGCCGTGCCGGATTGGTTGTCGGTGGTCGACCGCCGCGCGCGGATGCGGCCGCAGGTCGTGGCTCC
>JAAZNR010000958.1 GCA_012798155.1 Thermogutta sp.
ATTTATAGATACGCGATTTATAGATAGTTCAGCAGGCTCAACTGATAGATTTGGGCCGAGGCCTTGAGCGCGGCCTGCAATGCCGCCTGCCTGCCGGTAAACTCCGAGACCACCTCCGCCAAATCCACCTCGTAATCATTCGAGAGCACCTGGCGGAGTTGCGTGTCCTCGTCGTCCAGGCGGATCTTCAAAATGTCCAGCGCCTGTTGTTTGGTGCCGAATTCCGCGCGGACGAAGTTCATCGAGACGTCGGCCTGATCCAGCATCTCTATGGCCCGCTGAACTTCGGGCACGTCGTTGCGGTCGAGAGCCGCCGCCAGACGAATCAGGGCCGTGAAGACGCCCTCCGTTTCCTGGGGATTGACGTCGCGACCGGTCAGGTACGACGGGGCTCCGCCGGTCAACGTCGGCGGCTGCCCGGGATCGGTCAAATCCACGACGCCGCTGCCGTCATTGCCGTCGGTGGGGTCGAGGACCGCCTCGAAGGTCAGCCCCGCCGTGGGATGCCCTTGAAACAGCTCGATGATGCGATCGGCCGTCGTGACCCCCGGTTGAATCTTGAAGCGAAGAATCCGATTCGCGGCATCCAAGGAAAAACTCTCGGGATCGGTCCCCGCGTCCTCGAAGACGACTTGGAAGCCGTTGCCTTCCGAGGTGGGCCGCCGCGTGCGAAAAATCACGTCGCTGTTGGGGCTGGAAGAAGTCACCTCGGCCGCGGCGATGGAGCCGGGACTCGAGACCGTTGCCGATTCCGCCCCCTCCGGTATCAATCCCAGGTCGATTGCCGCGCGGCTCATCGAGGCGCGGGAAACGGTCAGCGTGCCCGATCCGATGCTGTCGTCCGCGAGTTCGATGCCATTGCCAAAGCGAGATAGCCGCGCGGTCAGCCAAGGGTCGCCGCCGGGAGATCGCGGCGGATTGTCCGGATGGTTATTGATTCGATCGACGATATCCTGAATTGTCGCCGCCCCCTGCACGTCGATCTCCAACGTCACTCCGTCCGCGCGCTGAATCAGAAAGTCGATGCCGCCGGAGCTGCCCCCGGAAGTCTCCGCCTCGCCGAGCTGCACCAATCCGGAACCGTCGTTCGGGACGTCGTCTTCGTTGAAGAGTTCCAGCGAAAAATGGTCGCGGGCCCCCGGGGATGCGGCAAAAAGATCGACCACCCTTTGGGCCGTGGTGTAACCCGGGGCGATCCCCACCGCGATTTCCTTGTTGGCTTCGTCCAACGTCAGGATCTCGGAACCGGGCGGCAAGCCCGAATCGTAGAAGCGGAGTTTGTAACCGTTCCAGTCCGGTCCCGGCTCGCGGGCGGTGAGCTTGAGGGCGTTATTCAAGCCCGAGGAATCCCATACGGCGGCCGCCTTTTGGCCCTCGCTTTGATAATCTTGCACGCCTCGCCCGTAGTTCAAATCGCGGAGAAAAACGTCGCCGGTGAAGGAACGTATTCCCAACTGGGCGGCGGTGCTGCCGCCGTTTTCTCCGATCGCGAAGTCGCTCCCGCTGATCCGCGAGCGGACGTTGATCCCGGTACCGTCGGCGGCGATCTCGGCCAGCAGGCCGGCCCCCGACGTATTCAGCCGATTGAGCAGGTCTTCGACGGTAACGACGTCGGCCAAGGCAATGGTGTAGGTTTGCCCGCCGTTGACGACCTGAATGCCGGACTGCAAATCGAGGTCTTGTCCGCTGCCGCCCTCGGTGATGCCTGCCCACTGGCCGGGGTCGCCGGGCGACACCAACCCCTGGCCCGGATAGGCGTCGCGGTCGGTAGGATCCAGCGAAGCACGGAAGGGCAGCAGTCCCGCGTCATTGGCCCGATTGACGGCATCGACCACGTGGCCCGCTTGGGTGTGCCCCTCGTCGATGCGAACCACAATCTCCGCGGCGGCGGCATCGTACGCTACGAGTTCCTCGCCCCAATGAACCGCCGGATCGTCCTCGAGCCGGATCCGCACGTTGTTCCACGCCTCGCCGTGATGCACGGCCTGAACCACGAAATCGTTGTCCGTGCCGGGAAAGCGAAGGACGGCTCGGGCGGAGGTGCCCAGCGTGTCGGCCAGGCGGGCGGCGGGCACGAGCCGCGGATTCAGGTCTTCACCGACGATCGGCCCCGTCCCCACGCCGATGGGCGTGAGGATTCCCAGTTGCCGCGCGGTCACGCCTTGGCCCACTTCCCGTATCGACAAATCTCCCGTCGCGGAGGCGAGGCTCAAAATCAAGCCCTTCTGGCCGACCTCCACGTTGAGCGGGATGCCCGCCGCCTGCTGCTTGATCATCAACGCCGCGTCGCCGATCGTGTGCGCCCTGCTGAGATCGACGGCGGCGGTTTGCGTCCCGTCGGAGATCGCGATGCTTCCCAGCGAAACGCCCTCGCCGTTATGAAGCTGCGACAA
>JAAZNR010000959.1 GCA_012798155.1 Thermogutta sp.
CCTGCAGCAAGGGGACCGCGGGATCCCGCCGGCACAGGATCATTCGGTGGTCGAGGTGGTCGTCAATCCATTGCGAAATGACGCGTTTGATGTCGCTGAAATCGACGACCATGCCGCGGTCATCCAGGCCGGCCACCTCGAACGTCACAATCAACCGCCCGTTATGGCCGTGCAGATTCTTGCACTTGCCCTCGTAATTGAGAAGGCGGTGGCCGTAACAAAAGTCGATTTCGCGCGCGACTCGATACATGGATCACCTTTTCAGTACGTGTTGTTTCCCTGAATTGCAGCGATGGGGCAATTAGGCCTGCCGCTCCCTCCCGTAATGGCGATCAGTTTTACTGCGCAGAATAAAAGTTCGGCAAACTGGGGTATGTAGATTTGCGAGTCTGCGTACGGGCGGTAATCCGGTTTCGGCGACCATGCGCAGTAAAATTAGGCCTGCCGCTCCCTTGCGGGATATCGATCGGCGTAATAGACGGTGCCGTCGGGCAGTCCGGCCTCGCGAAAGGCTCGGCGGCGTTCGGCGCACTTGTTACAGAATCCGCAATGCAAGCCCTTCCGGGGGGCGATGCACGAGAACGTCTTGTCGAGGGGTAAGTCCCGCGCTTCGCGCATCCATTCTCGCTTGCTGAGGCCGGAGAGGGGACGCAGAATTCGCACTCTCTTCGGGCCGTAGGCCGCGAGACATGCTTCCATGGAATCAAAAAACTCCGGTGCCGCATCGCCAAAGGGGTTGGTATCCAAGACGCCGATGGCCATCCGTTCGAAGCCGTGCAGTTGGCACCACACGCCCGCCTTGGCCAGCATAAACAGGTTGCGCCCCGGCAGGTAAACCGCCTCGTCGGGCGAGGCCCTATCGGGGACCGCTCTGCCGGTCAGGCTCCAATGATCGGGCCACAGGTCGCGTACCGTCATCTCCAGAACCACCACAGGGTCGGCGATCGGCGCGAAACAAACGGACACTTCTCGGACCGCGGCGAATTCCTCGGCCTCCCAATTCAAGCCGCACCGGACGTAGATCGGTTGTAGCCGACCGGCGGGGCATTTTTCTCTCGCGCGGCGTGCCAAAAGGCCGAGAACGATGGTGCTGTCCAATCCGCCGCTCATCAAAACGGCAACGGGCGAATCGATCTCCCATCCTTCACGTCCGTCGTTCATAAGCCCCAACCGTGCGGGGAGGTCATCGCGCCGGCATTTGTTTTTTCTCTTTGTGCTTTCCACAGGCGCG
This sequence comes from Thermogutta sp., assembly GCA_012798155.1. Lineage (GTDB taxonomy): Bacteria > Planctomycetota > Planctomycetia > Pirellulales > Thermoguttaceae > Thermogutta. The sequence continues at coordinate 1,232 of JAAZNR010000959.1, forward strand.
CCCGGCTGAAGAAAAGCCCTCGGCGAACATCATGCCCCCCGCGAACATCATGTATTGTTGAAAATCAAAAACGATTGGCAAGCCCCGGACGTCGCCGATGAGACGCCGTGTGCCGGCTGACTTTCGGACGGGCGTCGAGACGGATTCACCGGATTTCGGGGATCGGCCCGCGAAAAACCATGCTTCCCAAGGCGGCGAAGCTTTTTGCCATGCGTTCCCATTCCGTCCGGACAAGGTACAATTCGTACGGAGGAGATAAGCTTCTTGCGGCGGAAGGTCGTGAGAAGGGTTGATTGTCTCCGTTCGGGGTTGGGGGCGACAAGTCGCGGAATGTTGAGAAGAGCGGATCCGGCGGCGGCCGGGGTTGCGGGGAAGGAGCCTTCGACGTGGCGGAATTGACGGAATCGGTAAGCCGATTGATCGAGGAACTGACCAAGTTGCCCGGCATCGGCCGGAAGTCGGCCGAACGCATCACTTATCACTTGTTGCGGGTCAGCCGCGAGGAGGCGCTGGCCCTGTCGGAGGCCATACGGACGGTCAAGGAAAACGTCCGCCATTGCACGATTTGCTACAATCTAGCAGAGGATGAACTTTGCTCGATTTGCCGCGATGCGAGCCGCGACCGGTCATTGCTATGCGTCGTGGAGCAACCGCGAGACTTGATTGCCATTGAACAAACCGGTCTTTACCGGGGGCTTTACCATGTTTTGCTGGGACGCCTTTCCCCATTGGACGGGGTTACGCCCGATCAGCTTACGATCTCGGATTTGGTGCGTCGGGTCAAAGAGGGAGGGATACGCGAGGTCATCATGGCCACGAACCCTACTGTTGAGGGGGACGGGACGTGCCTCTACATTTCGAATCAGTTGGCCGATCTCGACGTTACGATAACACGTTTGGCGAGGGGGATTACGCCCGGCAGCGTGATCGAGTTCGCGAACCCCGAGGTCTTGGCGGACGCCTTTGCCGGACGGCGAAGACTATGACGTGAAGACTATAACCTATGGTCAAGATTCGGGGTTGTTTCGGCGACGGGAGGGTTTGCTGAATCGGAATTGGGCCGGTTGGGAGGCGTTCTCCAAATCCAAGGGTCGATTCCGCGTCCTCTCTAACGGAATCCTTGCCGGGGTTGTGCCGGGGTGCGGCACGCGGCCGGATGAGACGATTTGAGACGGTTGCACGCTAAAGGGAGATGAGTGCGTCATGCGGTTTTCCCTCGGTCAAGAATTGAGGCAAGTTCAGAAGCAGATACTTGCTCCCCGCATGATCCAGTCCATGGAGATCCTGCAGCTCCCTCTCCAGCGGCTGGAGGAACGCATTCAGCAGGAGATGGTCGAAAATCCTTTCCTGGAGTTGGCGGCCGATCCGCCCGATGCCGACGAGGAGCCGGACGCGGCTCAGGAAGAGGAGCCTCGCGTCGAAGTTCGGTCCGATTTGGAAAAGGAATTGGTGATCGATGAGAGCAGTTCCGAAGAGTTTGAACGTTTGGAAACGTTGACGGAAGAGAATCCGGAGGTCTTCGAAGACGACATTTCGCGGCCGTCCAGCAACCGGATGGAGGAACTGTCGGATCGCTACAACGACATGATGGCCAACGTGCCGTCGCACGAACCGACGCTCCATGATCACCTCATCGAGCAACTGGCGGGCCTGGATATTTCGCCCGAGGTCCGGGCCATGGCCGAAATGCTGATCTACAGCTTGGACGGCGACGGTTACCTGAAGACCGATCTTCGCGATTTGTTGGGGCCTGACGCCGCGGAGGAAGACCTGAAAGTCGCCGGGCAGGCCTTGGCGGTGGTGCAGCAGATGGATCCGGCGGGAGTCGGGGCCAGGACGTTGAAGGAGTGTTTGTTGCTTCAACTGGACGCCGAGCTTCCCCATTACAAGGAATTGGCGACCCTCATTCGCGAGCATTTGGAGGATGTGGGCGAGAATCGCATCCCGCAAATCGCCAAGAAACGCGGTTGGACCGTGGATTTTGTGGAGGAGTTGATCGGCGAGCTACGGACGCTGAATCCCAAGCCCGGCGCGCAATTCGGCGGCTCCTCGGTGCCCAACGTCGTCCCCGACGTTTACGTGGAAGAAACGGAGGATGGGCGGTTCGTTGTGCAATTGAAGGACGACCACCTTTCTCGCTTGGGAATCAACGAGGAGTACCGGCGGCTCGTGGAATCGCGTCGCTCGGCCAAGCAGGACCGAGAGTTCTTCCGTCGCAAATTGACCCACGCGCAGTGGCTGATCGAGGCCGTCCAGCAACGTCGCAACACCCTGCGGAAAGTGGCCCAGGCGATCGTGGACCATCAGCAGCGGTTTTTGCGGGACGGGCCGGAATACATCGAACCTCTGAAAATGCAGCAGATCGCGGACGAGGTGGGCGTGCATGTCACGACTGTCAGCCGCGCCGTGGACGACAAATGGATCGAGACGCCGCGGGGTATTTTCCCCCTCAAGAGATTTTTCCGCAGCGGAACGGTCGGACAAGACGGTCAGGAGATCGCCTGGGACAAGGTCCGCTCCATGCTGCAAGAGATCGTCGCGGCGGAAGACAAGCAGAATCCCTTGACCGACGAGGACCTGGTCGCCGAGCTGGCGCGTCGCGGGGTCAATGTCAATCGCCGGACCATCACCAAATACCGCCAGGAGTTGGGCATCCCCAGCTCTCGCCAGAGGAAAGATTGGAGGCAGGCCGCCAAGTCATGAATTCCTCTCAGCCCATGGCTCGGTCGCGGCGGCACGGAAACCGGGAGGTCGGCGAGCCGGGAGATTTCTCTCCGATCTTTCGAGCGGCTCGCTTTCGATCGGCCTCGTGAGGGCGTAAAATAGGCGATCGGCAAAGGGGCGAGCATCACCCCGGGAGGCCGTCTCCCTCGTGATCGCGTGGGAGGAATCCCGCCTTGTTGCCCGCCGCCGTCGGATTGAAGAATCGGTGCGATTCCGCCGCATTGCGGGGCCGTGGGAGGTTCTTTCGTGCCTTCGCTGTTCGTGATTCGAGGCAACGATCAAGGCAGCCGATTTGAGCTGGCCGCTACGGCGGTGAGTATCGGCCGGGACTCGGGCAACCGCATCCAGTTGCACGATACCGAGGTCTCTCGCCGGCACGCCGAAATTCGTCGCGTCGATGATCGTTACCTGCTGGTCGACCTGAACAGCTCCAACGGGACTCTGGTCAACGGCAAGCCCGTCCGGGAACACTTCTTGAATAGCGGCGACCAGGTCCAGGTGGGGCGGACCCTGATGCTCTTCACGCGGCCGGCCAACGAGTCGCAAGCCGTCGCCCCGTGGAACGTGGCTTTCACCTCTCAGGAGGAAGGCGACCGCTCGGAGATCATCAGCGCCGTCAAACCGCAAGAGGGGAACCGTATCTTCGCGGCCTCCGAGCCGGGCTACGATTCCTGGCCGGCCCGCGCCAAACGCAACCTCGAAATCATGTACCGCACGGCGCTGGCCATCAGCCACACCGTGGATATCGACCAGCTCCTCAACCGCATCATGGATTTGATCTTTGAATGGGTGGAAGCCGACCGCGGTTGCATTTTGCTGGTCGATCCGGACACCAATCAACTCGTCCCCAAAGTGCGGCGGAGCCGGCAGGGGGCGGCGGAACGCTTGGTGATCAGCAAGACGATCCTGGATTACGTGCGAGAACGAAACGAGGGCGTGCTGACCAGCGATGCGCGGCACGATCAGCGATGGGATTCCGGCGCGAGCATCGTGCAGGCGGGAATCCGGGAGGCCATTTGCGTCCCCATGAAGGGACGTTACGACGTCGTCGGCGTGATCTACATCGACACTTCCCTCTCGCCGCAAGACATCCTGGCCCGCGGCACGACCAACAAGTTCACGCAAGATCATCTGATGTTGATGGTCGCCATTGCCCACCAGGCGGCTCTGGCCCTGGAGGATACGCATTATTATTCGGCCATGGTGCAAGCCGAGCGTCTGGCCGCGATCGGGCAGACCATCGCCATGCTTTCCCACCACGTGAAGAACATCCTCCAGGGTATTCGCGGCGGCAGCTACCTGATCGAGATGGGATTGAACCGCCACGACGAGGAATTGATCCGTAAAGGCTGGACGATCGTCGAGAAGAATCAGAACAAGATCTCCGGCCTGGTGATGGACATGCTGACGTTCAGCAAGGAACGGGAACCGGACCTGCAAGTTGCCGACATCGGCCAGGTGGTTCATGACGTCGTGGAGCTGATGCAGCAGCGAGCCGCGGAATTCGAGGTTCAGCTTACTCTGGAATCCGTCGACGAGATACCGAAGCTGGTGTTCGATCCCGAGGGCATCCATCGCGCCGTGCTGAACTTGGTTACGAACGCCATCGATGCCGCGGCGGAGAGGCCGGAAGATCGGCGCGTTCGAGTGGCGCTGACCTACGCTCCCGAAGCCGCCCTGGTGCGGATCCAGGTTTCCGACAACGGCGGCGGTATCCCGCCGGAATTGAGGGATAAGATCTTCAGCCCCTTTGTTTCGCAGAAAAAGGGGAGCAAAGGGACCGGGCTGGGGTTGCCCGTCAGCCATAAAATCGTGCAGGAGCACGGCGGCCGGATTACCGTCCAAAGCGCCCCCGAGACCGGTACGACCTTCGTCATCGAACTGCCGGCGGTTTTGCCCCAGGAAACGCAGGGTTCGCCGGAGGAGACTTCGGGCGACACCTCGGCCGCGGCCGAGCCGTTTGCCTTATAACCGGACTTTTGCAAATTGTGGTGACGAGTTCTCGTCCGCCTTGGAAGAGGGTTATGGTGGGGGCAATTAGCCGCGAAAACGGCTTGCCGTGATTGCCTAACTTTACCAACCCCTCACCCACTGCCCCTCTCCCAGAGGGAGATGGGAGTAGTTTGCAAAAGTCCAGTTATAACAATCGTCCCCCAGTAGATGGCATCCGGCCGCCGACGTTGCCCCGGCCGTCCGTAGTTCCAAGGTCGCATCGCAAGCGGCTTCACCGCTGCCGTCGGCCGTGCCCCGGTAGTCTTGTCCGCCGGGGTAGGTACAATATCGATTTTCGCCTCATGCGTACGAGCGCGGATTGTCTTCGCGAAGGCCGGGCAGGCGATCGTACTCATATTTGGGGCGGGCGAACGTATTCATTTGCAATTTTGAATTTGAAGGAGACTGAACGATGGCGGAAACCGTTTTCAAGAAGATCCAGATCGTCGGTACGTCCCCCGTTTCTTTTACCGATGCCGCCGCCAAGGCCGTGGCCAAGGTCGCCGAGACCGAGAAAAATGCGTCCTGGTTCGAGGTTGTGGAACTCCGGGGCGCCATTGCCGACGGCAAGGTTTCCCAATATCAAGTTACCGTGAACGTCGGCTGCAAGCTCGAGTGAGACGCATTGCTCAGCGGAGACCCCAGGCGAGACTCCGGCGAACCGCGGGCGGTAGCGAGGGCGAGAGCGTTGCCCCTCGTGCGGTGGGATTGGTTGGCTGTTCCGGTACAGATAGCGTCGGCTGGGGGCGGAAGCCCGGACGTTCCAACTGGACTTTTGCAAATTGTGGTGACAAGTTCTCGTCTGCCTTGGAAGAGGGTTATGGTGAGGGCAATTAGGCGCGAAAACGGCTTGCCGTGATTGCCCAACTTCACCAAGCCCACACCCGCTACCCCTCTCCCAGAGGGAGAGGAGAGCAGTTTGCAAAAGTCCAGTTCCAAGTAACGATGCGGCGGTCCGCCTCGTTCGCAGAGCGGCTTAGTTTTACTGCGCAGGATCGCCGAAACCGGCTTACCGATCTTACGCAGACTCACAAAGCTGCGTACGCCCGTTTGCCCAGCTCCTTATCCTGCGGAGTAAAATTAGGCATTCCGGCGGACAAATGGGTTGCTCGTCTTTTCGCGGCCCACAGTCGTGGCCGGTCCGTGTCCCGGCAAGAGCAGCGTCTCATCCGGGAGAGAATACAGTTTTGCGCGGATCCCCTGGGCTAGCAATTCGAAATCCCCGTCAGGGAAGTCGGTCCTGCCGACGCTGCCGGAGAAGATGACGTCGCCGACGAAAACCCGCCAGGGAGTCCCTGTTTTCAGGATGAAGACGACATGTCCTGATGAGTGCCCGGGGATTTCTCGGACTTGCAGCTCCAACCCCGCCACGCTCAGGGCTTCGCCGTCGGCGACCAGGATATCCGCCGCGGGGCTGACGATGGGAAATCCGAAGTCATGGGACAAATTCAGTTTGGGATCCGTTAGCTTCTCCGCCTCGTTTTTGCCCGCGATGATGGGGCAATCGGGCCAATGCGCCTTCACGGATGCTATCCCGGCGATGTGGTCCGCGTGGCCGTGCGTCACCAGCACGGCCTTGGGGGTCAGGTGATCGGATTGGAGGCGTTCGACCAATGTGGCGGTGTCGAAACCGGGATCCACCACGAGGCAATCATCGCGGCCCGACAACGCCGCCACGTACGCGTTTTGTCCAAAAAGCTCCGAAACGACCGTCCAGATACGCACTCGTTCGCCGTCCACGCACGGGTTCCTTTTGATGAAATCGGGAAAATGGGGCCTGTGGCCCATGTGCGATGTTTATACAATGCTTAACCCCTAGCGAATCGCCAACGCTTGAAGCGGACATTTTAACGGATCGGGCCGTTCCACGCGATAAGAACCTAAAGACGGAGCGCGAGTCGGCAAAACCGAGGTCTTCGGGAATGACCTCGATGCTCGTGCCGATCCGGCGGTTCGGCAGCTCAAGAATACGGAACATCCGGTCTTTCTCGGAGCAGGCGCCGGACAGGCAATCATCGAGGGGAACCGCCCCTGAGGTCCCTCGTTGTTCGCGGGTCGTCTCGTCCGTTAGCGGTAAAAGAAGCCTTGACGACATTGATGGGAGTGGAGTCCATGACGCGGCTTGGCTTGGGCCGTTCGGCCCTGATTCTGACGGTCCTCGCTTGGGGGACTCTTGCCATACGGACTGCGGCGCAAGAGGGCGGCGGGCGACCTGCGACCGCGCCCTCCGGCGATCTGCGGATTGCCGATCGCGTCCCCGCGGATAACCAGATCGTCGAGCATCCGCTCATGCCGACGATTCGGTGGGCCTATACCGGCATTCAAGACATCGAAAAGATCCAAGATTATTCGGCCGTCATGGTGAAACGGGAAAGGATCGGCGACCGGCTGAACGATCCGGAATACATGTTCATCAAAGTCCGCCACAAGCCGTTCAGCGTGTACATGTATTTTCTGGAACCGGCCGCCCTGAAAGGGCAGGAAGTGATCTGGGTGGAAGGCCGAAACGACGGCAAGATGTGGGCGCACCCCGGCGGAATCCGCAACAAATTGATCGGAACGGTGTCTCTCGATCCGACCGGTCCCATCGCCATGCAGGGGAACCGCTATCCCATCACGGAAATCGGCGTCCTGAACCTGGTTCGCCGCCTGATCGAGGTCGGCGAGCAGGATGCGCAGTACGGCGAGTGCGAGGTGAAGTTCTTCGAGGGCGCCAAAATCAATGACCGCGTGTGCACTTGCATTCAGGTGGTGCATCCTGTGCCGCGACGCAACTTTCGGTTCCACTTGGCGCGAATCTATGTGGATAAGGAACTCAACATCCCCATCCGCTACGAGTCGTACGATTGGCCGCGCGAGCCGGGCGGAAAACCGCAGTTGATCGAAGAATACACCTATCTCAACGTGAAGGTGAATAACGGTTTTACGGATGAGGACTTCGACATCCGCAATTCGAATTACAATTTCCGGTCGAAAGACGCCGCCGAAAAGCAGTGAGGTCCTGCGGCGGATCCCCGGCGAAGACGGTTGGGCGGCCCTCTGTCTCCGCATGGGGCCGCCTTTTGCTATTCTTCAATGCCGCCTTTTGCTATTCTTTCGGGGTTTCGCTCAGTCGGCGGAAGACTTCGCGGAGGTATCGCCTGGCGGCGGCATAAATGCCGGGCCGGCTGCTCTCGCGGGGGCCGGCCACGTTCAGCACCCTGATGCCGTGATCTCGCACCCACCGCGTGAGAGCGGCAACGTCGGGCGGACTGGCGATATTCACCACGGTGAGCGGCTTGCCGTGGCGCAAGGCCAACTTGACGGTCAGTTCGGTTCCGCCTTGAAGAGGCCCTTCCGATATGACAAGCGTCCCGTCGGAGTCGAGGACGTTTTTCTCGGTGCGAACCGCATAGTCTTCACTGTCCGTCTCTTGGAGCGGCAGGTCCGGTGGGATCACACCGTCCTCCGCGAGACGGCCCTTGGGGCACCAGCCGCCGATAGCGAGGCCGACCTCCCTGGCCGCGTGCAGGGCCGCGCGATCGACCCCCGTCTGTCCCCCTGACACGATCTTCACTTTCCCCCTCGGCATGATGTCGCGGTTGATGTCTCCAGGACCGATGATCGACGCTTGCCGTCGCAGGCTTCGGGGGTGGGAATCGGCGATGGTTTTCAACGAAAAACCTGCGGCGAGGGGGCGGTCGCGGCGGATTCGGCGTGGGGCAGGATCAACGTAATGCCGGGCTGAAAGCCTTCCATTTGCTTTCCCAGCCGGACCCGATTCAAATCGTAGATTTCCACCCAGCGTGAGGCCCTGCCCAGCTCGCGCCGGGCAATATCGAATAGTGTCTCACCCTCTTGCACGGTGTAGGTCTTACCGCTCACCGCGGCCGCACCGGATGCATTCCCTGCGGCCAGCGGCGGGACCTGGGGAGCCGGGCTGCCGCCCCAGCTCGGGCTGCCGATCGACCGGGCCGGCTCGGCAACCGCCAAACCGGCGTTCGCGTTCGACGGCGATTCGCTTCCGCCCACCGCAGCCGAAGGCGCCGAGGGGACGCCGCCTTGCCCGAACGGCGGCGTCGCCGTCGCCATTCCCGCTTCGCCGAGCGGAGCTAAATCCTCACCGGTCGAAAGATCGGCTGGAGTTGCTTGGGGGGCTGAAAACGAGCCGCCCGAGATCGGCGCCCCGGCGGCGGTCGGCAGCTCTTGCGGCGCAGCGGCGTCGTCTCGCGTGATCGGCATTCCCCCGGCAAAAAAGTCGGGTGCGGTGCCGGCCGCGGTGGCCGACCGGATCGGGGCCGCGGGTGGGACATCGGATATTGCCGGCGGTGATGCCCCGCTGATCTCTCCGGGGGAAGTGCCGGCGGCATTCCACGGACCGAACGGAATATCGCTCGGTGCCGTGTTCGACACATTGGGAGAGGAGGCTTGGCCCACCGCATCATCGCCCCGCGGGATGTCCGGCACGCCCTGCGAATTCGCGTTGAAACGGACATCCCCGCCCGAACCGACCTCCTGCGAGCCCCCGCCGATGGACGAACGATCATCGGTACCCGGATCGTTGGGCGGCTCCGGCAGCAGGGTCTGCCCGATGTCCACCTCCGCCCAGGGTGAACCGACGTCGGCCGAGGCCGCAGCGGATGGCACCTCGGCGGGCCAGGCGGGTGCAGACGTCGCAGGGGAAGGCTCGGCCGTCCGGTTCGAGTAATCCACGTTCCAAGGGGAGCTTCCGGTTTCCGAGGACGCCGCGGCCGGCTCCGGGGATGCGGCGGGGGACGACGCGGGATCGTTGGGATCGTTTGCTTGCTCGGCCGGTTCCGCTTGCTTCCGGGCGACGGCTGCCGCTTTCTCTACAGGCGACGGCCCCCCGTCGCTCGCCTTCATTTGCCAAATCCGGTAGATCACGACGCCGACCAGGACGACCAAGAGGAACCCCAGCGTTCCCAGCCCGATCTTGATCTCGGTGCTCATCCGATGAGCCGGACCGGCGGCTTCCAAATCCTGTGCGAATTCGGGCGAGTCGGGAGAAATTCCCTCGTTGATCTCGTTTTTCGCGGGAGAGGCATCGCCGGAAGACTGGGAATTGCGTTTGGACATGGTTCCGCATCCTTGCGGATCAAATTGATCGAATCCGGCATGGGTCAGGGTTTTAACACGACAGCGCTAAGTTGCCTACTTCCTGCGACCAGTGGAGCTGCTATCGCTGCTACCGCCCCAACTGATCGTGGTTCTCTCCGGACTCAGCGCCGTCGTGTTAAAAGACGGCGTAAATCGGATCGCCGTACCCTTGTTCAGCCTGGACGAATTCCTACGGTCCTTGTACCCAATCCACCCGTTCGACTCAAGAGGAATTAAGGTGTTACCGGCGAGGTCGCGAGGCCGCAATGGTCCCAGGCGGCTTTCGCTAGGCCGGCCCCAGCAGGAGGGCCGCAGCCGCATGATAGACCAGTTTGGCCGCCATGAAGTCCGGGGCGTGCAGCCCTGGGATGGGAGCCAATTCGACCACGTCCAGCACGGGCACGGCGGCGGCGTGTCGCGCGATCGTGTCCAGAATCGCCAGGAAATCGTGCCACAGCAGGCCGCCCGGCTCCGGTGTGCCGACGGACGGCATGATCGAAGGGTCGAATCCGTCGAGGTCGATCGTCCAGTAGACGTATTTGTCCTTCACGAAGCGTGCCAATTCCGCAAGGTATTCGCCGGCCGGCACGTCTTCGGCGAAAACCGTGGTCACGGGCGGTCCGCTTGCCAAAAACTCCGCCTCTTCCCGCGACAGATTGCGGATGCCGATTTGGAAGAGCGGGGCATGCTCGACGATACGTCTGCCCGCACAGGCGTGACTGAAGGGCGATTCCTCATACTGGTCACGCAAATCGGCATGGGCGTCGATCTGAACGCCGACCCAAGGCTTGTCCCTCCAAAGATTCGATAGAGCACGGGCGATCCCGGCGGATAGGGAGTGCTCCCCTCCCAACACGACCAACAAATCGGGCTGGGGTGTGCCCGTGAATACCTCCTCGATCGTTTCCCTCACCCGGTTCATCATCTCCTCCGGGGACTTGGAGGAAACGGCGAGACTGGGAAGCGTCGCGATTCCCAGCTCGCCCGCCGGTTCGATTTTCCGTCGCCGATCGTACAGTTCGACTTGCAATGAGGCGGACAAAATGGCGTCGGGGCCGAATCGCGTGCCGGCACCGTAGGTCGTCGTCGCCTCATAAGGTATTGGTAGGATCCACACCTTGGATTTTTCGGGCGAACCGGCGTCTTTAGGCAAGCCGAGGAAATTGCGTGGAACACCGGAGAACTTTTTGGGGATCATGAACCGCCCTTACCTTGTCGTAACGTGGCCGTTTAGGCGTCTGCTCGGTCTGGCATTGCAACGCGGAGGCGCAGAGGCTGTTTTTGAAACGCAGAGGTCGCAGAGGGCGCGGAGGAGGAAACGGTGGCCGCAACTCTGCGTTCTCCGCGTTTCCACCCTTATCATTCCGCGTAGCCGTCCCTGGTCCGCTGGGAGCCGAAAAACGTAGCCCACCCATTCACTCCCGAAGGCGGCAGTCCCATCATCGCGGGTTTCTTCGCAAGCATTGACACAATCCCCGTGAACGGTTACGACGCAGCGAATGACCCGGCCGGCGCCGGCCGGGCGAACGCCGGCTGATAGCCCGTGAGCTCCCCCGGACAAATCAGTTCCCCCGGACAAGGAAGCCCCTTCATCATACGTGCCGCAAGAGGTTTCTTGCAGCGGGTGCAAGCCCGCACTGAAACGGTCTGCACGGGACGTTCACGCCGTCGTGGCATTTTTTCGGTGAAGGAAACTGCGCCCCCTTCTGCGTCGTCAATCAAGGTTGCCCGGCGACGGAAGTCTCAGCTTCCGACCATGGCGGCCTCACCTTCCGACCAGGGCGGCCTCACCTTCCGACCAGGGCGGCCTTGCGGGCCGAAGACTTCCAGGCGGATCTCCTGCACGGGGTGGATGACCGC
>JAAZNR010000148.1 GCA_012798155.1 Thermogutta sp.
CCCGCTTTTCCAGGGCCGCCGCCACGAAGGCCTGGAACAACGGATGGGCACGGGTCGGCTGGGACTTGAATTCGGGGTGGAATTGGACGGCCACGAACCAGGGGTGGTCCGGCACCTCCACGATTTCCACCAGCTTCCCGTCTTGACTGGTCGCGGTCACCGCCAAGCCGCAACGTTCCAGGGTTTCGCGGAAGGCGAGATTGAACTCGTAACGGTGGCGGTGGCGTTCGGAGATTTCCAGTTTTCCGTAGGCGGCGGCGGCTCGGCTCCCCTCGCTCAGAACGGCCGGATAGGCCCCCAGCCGCATCGTCCCGCCCTTGTCCGTGACCATCCGCTGCTCGTCCAGCAGGCAGATGACGGGATGGGGCGTATCCTTGGCGAATTCGGTGGAATGGGCGTCCTGCAAGCCCGCCACGTCCCGCGCGAACTCGATCACCGCGCATTGCATCCCCAGGCAGATGCCGAAGAAGGGGATTTTTTTCTCGCGGGCATAGCGGACGGCCTGGATCTTGCCGTCGATGCCGCGTTCGCCGAAGCCGCCGGGCACCAGCACGCCGTCCACGCCCGCCAACAGTCGCTCCGCGCCCTCCCGTTCCACCCGTTCGCTGTGCAATCGCTCCACGCGGACCACGGTTTGATGGGCGATCCCGGCGTGATCCAAGGCCTCGTAGATGGACTTGTACGAGTCCCGCAATTCCACGTACTTGCCCACCACCGCGATGGAGCATTCGCTCTTGGGGTTGCGGATGCGGTGCAGCAGTTCGTGCCAGCTTTCCAGGTCCGGCGTCCCGCACTTGAGTTGCAGCTTGCGGACGATCAATTCGTCCAGGCCGTGTTCCACCAGGCTGATCGGCACCTCGTAGATGGAGAAGGTCTTGTCTTGTTCTTCGATCACGCACTCGGAGGGGACGTTGCAAAAGAGGCCGACCTTCGCCCGCAGGTCCCGGCTGAGGGGCTTCTCCGTGCGGCAGATGAGGATGTCGGGCTGGATGCCGATTTGCCGCAACTGGCCGACGGAATGCTGCGTGGGCTTGGTCTTCAGCTCATCGGCCGCCCGCAGATACGGCACCAACGTGAGATGGATGTACAGGCAATTCTCGCGTCCCAGGTCCAGCGAGAGCTGGCGGATGGCCTCCAGAAAGGGCAGGCTCTCGATGTCGCCGACCGTCCCGCCGATCTCGGTGATGACGACGTCCACGTCCGGCTCGGCCAGTTTCGTCACCGCCCGCTTGATCTCGTTCGTAATGTGCGGGATGACCTGCACGGTTTGCCCCAGGTATTCCCCGCGGCGCTCCTTGGTGATGACCGCCTGATAGATCTTGCCGGTCGTGTAGTTGCTATCCCGGGTGAGCGGACTGTTGGTGAAGCGCTCGTAGTGCCCCAGGTCCAGGTCGGTCTCGCTGCCGTCGTCCAGAACGTAGACCTCGCCGTGCTGGTAGGGGCTCATGGTCCCGGGGTCCACGTTGATGTAGGGGTCCATTTTTTGCATCCGCACCCGGAGGCCGCGACGCTCCAGGAGCATCCCGATCGAGGCGCTGGTGAGACCCTTGCCCAGGGAGCTGACCACGCCCCCCGTGACGAAAATATGTTTGGTCATGGTGCCCATCCGTACCGCCGCCCGCGGACGAAAAACAATTTCCCCGCATACACCCACCCGGGACTCGGCTACCCGCCGGAACGCAGCGAATCGCTGGAGAGAACGATAACTCGAGAGGACGCCGGGAAAGGTGCGGCCGGGGCGGAACCGGAAACAGAACGATTCCCCGCCTCGCCGCGGAGCCGCCTATGGGAGATTGTAGCGAGCTTGGCAGCGGGCCACAAACCGGCGGTAGTCCTCGGGGGTGTCGATCCCGAAGGAGGGGGTATCGATCAGGCCGACTATGATCCGCGTACCGTGGTAAAGGAACCGGAGTTGCTCCAGCTTTTCCACCCGTTCCAAGTCCGGCGGCGACCAGGCACTCAATCGCAGCAGGAACTCCCGGCGGTAGGCGTAGATGCCGAGATGTTGCAGGAAGACGGGGGGGTCGGCGCGGAGGAGGCGGTCGTCCCACTCGCGGGGATGCGGGATGGGGCTGCGGCTGAAGTACAAGGCCCAGCCCCCCGCGTCGCGGACCACCTTCACGCAGGCGGGGTCGTCCAGCAGTTCCCGCGCGCGGAGCGGGGCGGCCAACGTACCGACCTGGGCATCGGGGTGCCGCTCCATCAACTCCAACAGCCGGTCGATCGCCTCCGGGGCCATCTCCGGCTCGTCGCCCTGGAGGTTGACGAAGACATCGACCTGGGGCATGGCGCGGGCGACCTCCGCCACGCGATCCGTCCCGCTCTGGGCGTTGGGATCCGTCATCCGCACGGTCCCGCCGAAGGCCTCCACGGCGCGGCGAATCTCTTCGCAGTCGCAGGCCACGCACACCCCCGCCGGCCTCTTTGCCGCCGCCGCGACCTCATAGGTATGCTGAATCAAGGGCTTGCCGGTCTCGCTCAACAGCATCTTGCCGGGCAGGCGTACCGAGGCCAGTCGGGCCGGGATGACCACCCAGGATTGCAGCCCTTCCGAAACCTCATCCGCCGGTTGGGGTTGTCCCCGTGTTATGCTCGTCATCTCTCGCCTCGGTCCGATGTGGGCGGAAGAGAAAGCCGTCGCCCGCCTCGTGCAAACCATAATACCTCGTGCAAACCATACTTGACGGCCCAGCGCTTTGTCACAGCTTAATCTGGACTTTTGCAAATTGTGGTGACAAGGTCTCGTCCGCCTTAGAAGAGGGTTACGGTGAGGGCAATTAGGCGCGAAAACGGCTTGCCGTGATTGGCCAACTTCACCAACCCCTCACCCACTGCCCCTCTCCCAGAGGGAGAGGGAAGCAGTTTACAAAAGTCCAGTTTCATCCATTACTGACCGACCTTCACACATTGCTGATTGACCTTCACAAATTGCTGACCGACTCTCATCAACATTGACCGACTTTCAAAAACCGGCGACCGACTTTCATCAACCGTTGACCGACGAGGACGCCGGATCGCCGGCTTCCCTGCGGATCCATCAGGTCGTTCACAGCCTGGCGGTGGGCGGAGCGGAGGTCTTGGCCGTGCGGTTGGCCGAGGGTCTGCTGCCCCGGTATTCCAGTCGCGTGATATGCCTCGACGAAGCCGGCCCGTTGGAAGAGCGGGTCGCCGCGGCCGGATTGCGGGTGGAAGTGGTGGGACGCGGGGCGGGCTGGGATCGCGGGTGCGCCCGGCGGATGCGGCAACTCCAGCGCGAGCAGCGACCGGCCGCCGTCATCGCCCATCAATTCACGCCGTTTTTCTATGCCGCCTGGGCGCGCGGCCCGCGACGCCGGCCGCCGCTGGTGTTCGTCGAGCACGGACGGTTTCATCCCGATCGGCCGAGCCTTGCGCGGAAGGTCTTCCATCTCGTGATGCTCCGGCGACGGGACCGCGTCGTGGCGGTGGGCGAGGCCGTTCGCCAGGCCTTGATCCGCAACGAAGGCATCCCCGGCCGCAAAATCCGCGTCATCTACAACGGCGTCCCCGTGGAGCGTTTTCGGCGGGATGAAGCCGCGCGGTGCCGGATGCGCGCGGAGCTGGGACTTTCCCGGCGGGACTTTGTCATCATCCAGGTGGCCCGCTTGGATCGACTCAAGGATCAC
>JAAZNR010000960.1 GCA_012798155.1 Thermogutta sp.
CGCAACCGCCGGGCGAGGGGGCCTTGCCCGATTTCTCCCGGCCTTCCCGCGCTACCTTCGGCACGGTCTTGGACCTGATCGACGCCCGCGTCCGCATGCAATTCCAGGGGCGGGAAGAACCGGTGGTCCTCGGCCCCCTTTGGTCCACGTCCGAGCCGGGGCTGCTGCGGGCGGCGCTGCCGCTGATCATGGCCAATCTGACGGCCACCTCCAGCGATGTGATCCCCGGCCGAATCAACATCAATCTGGCGCCGCCTTCCATTCTTTATGGGATTCCGGGCCTCGATCCCTCCGTCGCGGACGCGATCATCGACTTTCGCCCCGCCGATCCCCTCGAGCCGGACGACGAGCAGTATCGCTACGAAACCTGGCTGTTGGCCGACGGCGTGGTGACGCTGGAGGAGATGAAGGCCCTGATGCCGTTCGTGACCTGCGGGGGCGACGTGTTCAAGGCCCAGGTGGTGGGGTATTTAGGGGGCGGCATCCCGGCCGTGCGCCACGAAGTGACGTTGGACGCTACCGTCCGTCCGGCCCGCGTATTATTCTGGAGAGACATGAGCCATTTGGGCCGCGGTTTCGACGCCGACGTCTTGACCGGGGGAGAAGCGTCGGCGCTCGGCTTGCCCGGCTTTTGAAAGGCGCTCCGCGCCGAGGGAGAATGAGGCTTATGCCGCAGTGGCTGGCCGTGGAATGGGACGACGAGGAATTGCGGGCGGTGGTCGCCCGTGCCGGCCGGCGCGGCCCGGCCTTGGAGGACGCCTTTACTGTCCCCTTGCGGGAGGCGGTCCCGGCGGCGGGGGAGGACGGCGCGCGGCAGCGGCCCCCCGCGGAGGAGATCGGCGGCAAATTGGCGGCGGCCTTGGCGGCGCGGGGCGTCTCGCGCCCCCGCACGTTCGTGGTCCTGAGCCGCTCGCGGATCGAGTTGCGGCAGCTTTCCCTGCCCCCCGTTGCCGACGACGAACTCCCCGATCTCGTCCGCTTCCAGGCCTTGCGCGAGTTCCCGCACATCGACGAGGAATGGCGGATCGACTACATCCCGCTGGAAGCGGCGGCCGATCAGACGCGGTCGGTGTTGGCGGCGGCGCTCCCGCCCGCCGGCGGCGCCGAGATCCGGACCGTCTGCGACACCGCGGAGCTGAGCGTCACGCGGCAGGTCTTGCGGCCCTGCGCGGCGGCCTCCTTGGCCCTCCGCCGCGTACCCGGCGAGCCGGAAGAGATTCGCCTCATCGTGAACCTCATCGGCGCGGAGGTCGACTTGGTCATCGTGATGCGGGATGCCCTGGTCTTCGTGCGGACCGCCCGCGTCGCCGGCGACCCCTTGCGCGACCCCGCCGCCGCCGAGCTTTTGGTGGGCGAAATCCGCCGCACGATGGTCGCCGCGCAGAACCAGTTGGGCGGGGGGCGGGCCAACCGCATCGTGTTGTGCGGAGCCGACGCCGCCCACCAAGCCTTGGGCGCCATGCTCGGCGAACGGCTCTCTCTCCCCGCCGCCTGCTTCGATCCCTTCGCCGAGGTAGCGGTCTCCGGGGAATTGGCGACGCATCGCCCGGACGATACGGGCCGCTTCGCCTCCCTGGTGGGCGTGCTGGTGGACGAGGCCGAAAAGCGCCCGCCGGCCGTCGATTTCCTGCATCCCAAACGCCGGCCGGAGCCGCCCTCCCGGAAAAATCTCTACTTGCTGGCCGGGGCGGCGGGTCTGCTGCTGGTCCTGTGGGGCCTGATCTTCGCCTGGCTGGCCGTCCGCGGCATGGACGAAAAAATCCAAGCCCTGCAAGCCAAACGCCAAGAATTGGACCGCAAACTCAAGGAGGCCGACAAGACCCGCAAGCTGGTCGAGGCCCTGGACGCCTGGCGAGCGAGCGACGTCCTGTGGCTCGATGAACTGAAGCGACTCAACGAAAAGGTCCCCTCCGCCAAGGAAGTCATGCTCAACAAGTTGACGCTGGCGGCGGGCGAGAGGGGCGGGCAAATCACCCTGGAAGGCTTCGCCGCGAACGCCGACGCCGTGCAAATGCTCGAACAATCGCTGGAGGATCACGATCATCGGCTGATCAGCAAAGGCAAGGCCGAGGACGCCTCGCAGCCGCCCTACACCCTTCGCTTCGGCTCGGTGGTGGTCATTCGGCCGCCCGAATCGTCGAGCGGGACCGCGTCATCGAGCGGGACCGCGCGGGCGGCCGCCCGGCGGACCGCCTCTCCGGCCGCGCGGGGAACCGCCGGGGGGAGGCAACCATGACCATCGGCCGGCGGGAAATCACCTTGTTGGCGGTGCTGGGCCTGTTCGCGGTCTTGCTCATCGGAACGGCCGTCTATTCCGCCGTCGTCTCGCCCTACCTGGCCAAGAAGCGGAACTCTCAGCAGTTGGCGGCCCAGGTCGCGCAGAAGCAGCGGCAATTGAACGAGCTGGCCAAGGCCGAGGAAAAGCTCCGCCTTGCCCGCGAGCAATCGCTGCCCGCCGATCCCGCCGTTGCCCGGCGGCTCTACGAAAACCGGCTCCTGCAAGCCGCCCAGGCGGCCGGCTTCGACGGCGTCAAGATCGAAAGCGGCGAAGTCCGGCGCGACAAGGACCTCTTCCATCGCTTCCCCGTGGTCGTTCGTGGGCAAGCGACCCTGGAGAACCTGACCGCCTTTCTGCACGCCTTCTATGCGCGGAAGTATTTGCACCGCATTCAGCAAATCTCCCTTACGCCGGGGAAGGACGGAAAGACCATGGACGTGATGATCTCCGTGGATGCCGTGGTCCTGGACGACGCCGCGGCCAAGGACGCCCTGCCGGACGGCGAAGTGACGCGGCGCGACTTGCCGCCGCTGAAGGACTATGTGAGCGTGATCGCGGGCCGCAATCTGTTCGCCGCGTATCAACCGCCCCCGCCGCCGCCCACCCCGTCGCCCGAGGCGACTCGCCAACCCCCGCCTCCGCCGGCGCTCGACCCCAGCCGCTTCGCCTACGTCAACGCCATCGTGGAAGTCAACGGCGAGCGGGAGGTGTGGCTGTATTCTCGCACGGAGGGCAAGACGCTGCGCCTGAACGAGAACGACCCCTTCGCTATCGGGGCCGTCCAGGGCCGCGTCGTGCGGATCGGCATCCGCGACGTGGAGGTCGAGGTCAACGGCGAGCCGCGAAAGCTGTCTCTGGGAGATTGTCTGTACCCCGAGGCCCGCGAACCGCACAAGGAAACGTGACGCGCCGCGCGTTTTCGCGCTGCATCCACCGCCGGCTTACGCCGGCGGCTCAGGGAACTGATGTAAAACGCGAACGTGATGCGCAACGCGCAAGCGCGAGCCGCTAGCGTGAGCTAGCGGTGGATCGCTACCCACAATGGCAACGTTCACAAGACGCTTCCACCACCAGCTTACGCCGGCGGCTCCCATGTTGGCGCAATGACGGCCGGCCGGCCGGGGTCGCAGTTGGGTAGCTGGCATCGCAGTTGGGTGGCTGTGGTCGAAGCGTAGCGCAGCCCCCAGACGCGCGTTTTCGCGCTGCATCCACCACCAGCTTACGCTGGTGGCTCCCATATTGGCGCAATGACGTCTCGGCGCGCTTCCACCCGCCGGCTTGCGCCGCCAAATCGGCATCGCTATATTGGGTATGCGGAACGCCGAGCCAAAGGCTCAATCGCTGGGAGGATTTCCTCATGTCCGGATCGCATCTTCGCCCGACTCGCCTTTCGCGGCGCGGCCTGTTGCGGGCCTCGGCGGCGGTCGCCTTGCTTCCTGCCGCGCGCTTTCTTCCGGCCGAGGAGGCCGCGGGGGTCCCTGTACGAGCCGTCACTCGGGGGCCGCGGTTTCACTGGTTCGGCTATTACGACAAGTTGCAATTCGACGCCGAAAATCGCCGCCTGCTGGGCATGGAGGTCGATTTCGAACACCGTTCGCCGCGGCCCGAAGACCGCGTCCGGCTGGGCATGGCGGACCTGCAAGACGGCGACCGCTGGATCGAGCTGGGCGAAAGCACGGCCTGGTGCTGGCAGCAAGGCTGCATGTTGCAGTGGCGGCCCGGCCACGATCGCCAAGTCCTTTGGAACGACCGATCGGGCGAGGGCTACGTCTGCCGGATTCACGACCTGAAGACCGGGCAGACCCGAACCGTCCCCGCCCCGATCTACGCCGTTTCGCCCGACGGCCGCTGGGCGGTTAACGCCGATTTCCGCCGCATCAACGATCTGCGGCCGGGCTACGGCTACGCGGGTCTCCCCGATCCCTTCGCCCATGAGCGTGCGCCGAAGGACTCCGGGATCGTGCGCGTGGACCTGGAGACCGGCGCCGCGGCTCCCATCGTCTCCATCGCGGATGCCGCCGCCGTCCCCTTCGATCACGGCGATTTCGGCGCGGGCAAGCACTGGTTCAACCATCTTCTGGTCAATCCCGACGGCAGCCGGCTGGTCTTCTTGCACCGCTGGAAGATCGACGCCCATCGCTGGCTTACCCGCATGTTTTCCGTCCGACCGGACGGCGGCGATCTCCGCGTGCTGATCGGCTCCGGGTACGTGTCGCACTTCATCTGGCGCGATCCGCGACACGTCCTGGCCTACGCCAAACCTTCACCCGGCGCCGCCTGGGGTTTCTTCCTCTTCGAGGACCGTCCCGGCGGGGCCGTCGAGCAGATCGGAGCGGGCGGGATGGGACCGGGCGACGGCCATTGCACGTATCTGCCCGGCAATCAGTGGATCCTCTGCGACACCTATCCCGACCGGGACCGCATGCAGCACCTCTATCTCTTCCGCACGGCGGACGGCAA
>JAAZNR010000961.1 GCA_012798155.1 Thermogutta sp.
CCGGAGCGAATCGCGGACGCTTCCCGTTCGCAAGCGCCGGAAGACTCGGTTTACAGTGAGAATCGGCCGGTTCCAGCGAACGCAGAAGCTCAAACTATCCAGGCAACATGAATCGCTTACATATCACAAATCCCCTATATTATCAGCCGTTGGGGTGCGAAATCCCGGCGAGATGTGCGTTTCGATTGCATCGGTAAAAGCGGCTTGCCCGCTCCAGTGTGGTGGGTACGATTCTCGCCCGACGGACTGCTTCCACCCACACGACCAGAATCACCCCCAACCGGAGAGTGTAGTCATACTGACTGCGTTTAATCCTCCGATATCGACGAGATCGCTCGGCGAGTCATCAAAGGCCGCGCGAACGGAAATGTCGCCGGGTCGCTGGGTGATCGGACCGGATCAAGGCTTCGGCTGACCCGGGGGCCGATGCCCCGTCCGATAGGGGGGTTCCGACAGGGGATGAAGCCTACGCCGCTAGGGGATGAAGCCTACGCCGCGGTATCCCCGCCGCCTTCCTTCCAATAGAAAGCAACCTTGGTCGGGGGGTACCGTCGCACGTCCCATAGTTCGGGATGCGGAAGCCGGTCTGTTGCGAAACGGTCGTCCGATTCGATCATGAGGACGCTTTGGGGGGGAATCTCGCGTACCAGGCCCGCGATCAGCTCTTCCATCGCCTCGCCTGCCTCCGAGTAGAGGCGGTAGGGCGGGCAACAAAACACGACGTGAGGTCCTGCGGGAAACGGGGGGTGATATTTCCACCAGGAAAAGACGTCGGCGGCCACGACCTCGCCGCGGCGGCCCAACCCCAACTTGTCTAGGTTCTTGCGGATGAATTGGGCGGCCAGGCGATCCCGTTCCACGAAGAGGGCGGACTGTGCCCCCCGGCTGACGGCCTCCAATCCCATGGCCCCGGTCCCGGCGAAGAGGTCCACGACCCGGGCATCGACCACGGCATCCCGCAAGATGCTGAAGACGGCCTCGCGGACGCGATCCCGCATCGGTCGGGTGGCGAGGTCCCCGCTATAGAGCAACTGTCGGCCGCGGAATTGGCCGCCGATGATCCGCAGTCCCACCGGCGAGCGGCGGCGCGGCGGTTGCGATCGCGGATCGTCAGTCTTTTTTCGGGCCGTCATGGATTCTCCCCTGACCCGCTGATTTGCCGCCGCCGCTCGGCGATGGGGCATCGACCGAACCGGACGTCCTCTCCGTCCGCACGACGCATTCCCGCCCCGCTACTCCGGGCCGGGCAAGCGACCCGCGAGCCAGGCCCGGAGTTCGTCCATTCCCTGTCCGGTCCGGGCGGAGATGGCGAAAACGGGGCCGTCGTTCCCCAGCTTGCGGAAATCTTCGCGGACCCGCTCCAGGCGAAAATCGAAGTGCGGGGCCAGGTCGGATTTCGTCACGATCACCGCATCGGCGGACTGGAAGATGGTAGGGTACTTGACGAGCTTGTCGTCGCCCTCCGGTACGCTCAAGAGCACGAGTCTCAGGTGTTCCCCGAGATCGAAGCCGGCCGTGCACACCAGGTTGCCCACATTCTCGATCAACAGCAGCGAAACGCCGTCCAGGGGAAGTTCGCGGACGGCGGCGGCAATCATGTTGGCGTCCAGATGACAGGCCCCCTCGGTGTTGATTTGCAGCACCGGGACCTGCTGGGCGGCCAATCGATCGGCGTCCACGGTACCGGCCAAATCGCCCTCGATCACGGCCGTTGGCAGCCGCGGGCGGACCGCCCGGAGCAGCGCTTCGATCAGCGTGGTCTTCCCGCAGCCCGGCGAACCCAGGATGTTGATCGTAAAGACGCCCGCCCGGTCGAACAGGGCACGGTTCTCGGCGGCCAGTTGATCGTTGGCCTTGAGGATCTTTTTGGCGGCGATGATTTTCATTCCCGCTGACACCTCACGCTCAGGCGAGCCGTATGGCCCCGGTCCTCGCCGGGCCTTACCCCGACGAAAGGATTTCCGGCTCCGAACACGCTGTGGAAAAACGCCGACTTGGGCGTTTCGCGGGGGCCTTTCAGGAATCATACGCGGGCCGGGGCTTCTCGTCGCCCGACTCGCCGTCTTCCACTTCCAATTCGATCTCTTGCAGGATCAAGTCGGAGCCCCCCTCCATGCGGATATCGGGGCTGCCGCACCGCGGGCAAAGCGGCACCGGCTCGGTGATCGTGGATGCCGCCCCG
>JAAZNR010000962.1 GCA_012798155.1 Thermogutta sp.
ATGCAATCCAAGAGGAAGATGGCTCATGGCCGATTCCGCCTACCGCGTGGAACGTGACTCGATGGGAGAAGTGCGGCTGCCCGCGGCGGCCTATTACGGCCCGCAAACGCAACGGGCGGTCGAGAATTTTCCCATTTCCGGCAGGCGATTGCCCGGCGAATTGATCCGCGCCTTGGGGCTGGTCAAGTGGGCGGCGGCCCAGGCCAATCACGCCCTGGGGCGATTGACGGCAGGCCCCAAACCGCTCACCGAAGCCCAGGTGCAGGCCCTGTTGCAGGCCTGTCGCGAAACGGCGGCAGGCAGGTTCGACGACCAGTTTCCCGTGGACGTGTACCAGACCGGGTCGGGCACCTCGACCAACATGAACGCCAATGAGGTCATCGCCAATCGCGCGATCGAGCTTTCCGGCGGCGATCGTTTCCGGCCGGAAAAGCCCATCCACCCCAACGACCACGTCAACATGGGGCAGAGCACCAATGACATCTTTCCCACCGCGACGCACGTGGCCGTTGCGGTGGGGATTCGGGAGCGCTTGCTGCCCGCCTTGACCGACGCCTGGAAGGTCTTGGACGGCAAGGCTCGAGAATGGCAAGACATCCTGAAGATCGGCCGCACGCATTTGGCGGATGCCACGCCCTTGACCCTGGGGCAGGAGTTCAGCGGACTGGCCCGCATGTTGGAGCTGTCGGTCCGCCGGGCGGAACGGGCCGTGGATGCCGTGCTGGAGCTTCCGGCGGGAGGCACGGCGGTGGGCAGCGGCATCAATACGCATCCCGCGTTCGGCCGCCGCGTGGCCGAGCTTCTTGCCCGCGAGACCGGCATCCCCTTCCGCGAGGCCGAGAACCATTTCGAGGCCAACGCCCAACGCGACGGGCTGGTGGAATGTCACGGGCAACTGCGAGCTGTGGCGGTAACCCTTTTCCACGTGGCTAACAATATCCGCTTTCTCGGTTCCGGCCCCCGCTGCGGGTATTACGAGGTCATCTTGCCCGACCTTCAGCCCGGCAGTTCCATCATGCCCGGAAAGGTCAACCCCGTGATGTGCGAAAGCCTGATGCAGGTCGCCGCCCGGGTGCTGGGCAATGACCATACGATCGCCTTTGCCGGGGCGACGGGCGGGCAATTCCAGCTCAACATCATGATGCCGGTCATGGCCGACACGGCGCTCGAGTCCGTGCGACTCTTGGCCGGCGGAGTCGCCGCCTTCACCGACAAGGCCTTGCGCGGCCTCAAGCCCAATCCTGAGGCTTGCGAGGCCGCCGTGGAAAAGAGTCTGGCCTTGGTGACGGGATTGAATCCGTACATCGGTTACGAACGCGCCGCGGCCATCGCCAAGGAGGCCTTTCGCCGGGGGAAGACCATTCGCGAGGTATGCCGCGAGCAGAAGGTCTTGCCCGAGGATAAGCTGGCCGAGGCACTCGATCCCCGCCGGATGATCAAGCCGCTGGATTGATGGAATCCGGGAAGGGGGGCCGCTGGGGGCTTCGCTCCGCTGTGACCCCAGCCACCCGCCTGGTGGTGCGTTTTCACAACAGGATTCGCAACGCGCGAAGGTGAGCCACCAGCGTAAGCTGGTGGTGGCAGTGCCGCGTGACAACTTGGATATTGGGTAGCGCTCCACCGCTAGCTCACGCTAGCGGCTCGCGCTCGCGCGTTGCGCATCACGTTAGCGTTTTGCATCAGTTCCCTGAGCCGCCGGCGTAAGCCGGCGGTGGAGACGCTGCGAACACGGGG
>JAAZNR010000149.1 GCA_012798155.1 Thermogutta sp.
CACAGACTGTGGCAGCCGCGGCCCCACGATCCCTTGCGAGTGGACGACTATCAGCTTGCCAGGCAGTGGCTGTATCAAGAGTACGAACACCCCTTCCCGTCGCCGTGAGTGGAAAACGTCGCCGGCACGACGCCGGAAACAATCGGAGGTGTCGGGAGAGGTGCGAAGGGACAGGCGGCTCGAAGGCGCGGACCTGAAATCCCCTAAAGGGGCTGCCCGTTCAGGCCGAGTTTCGAACCGAGTGTCGAGAAGACGAAGCAATTAAGGACGAAGCAATATAAGAAAGGAGCCAGCGGGAAGCCCCATCGATTGCGACTAGGTTTGCGGGAGCCTATCGCAGCCCTCCCTCCTGGGGTCGAAGCACGAAGCTTGTCGGAAATTGCGGTTTCTGGGTCGGCCGCTCCGGCGAGCGCTTCGCGGTGGGGCTTCGATTTGCCTGACGGCGGGGGCGACGCTTTCGGCGTCGCTCCTCGCCGCTCAGGGGATCGAGCTTCAAGGTTCTTCGCCCTGCTCGGCGGGGAGGCGTTCCTTCCGCACCGTCTCGGCCGTCATTTTCGCAAGGCGGCCGATTACTCCTCCTTACTACTCCGATACTTCTCCTTACTATTCCGATACTTCTCCTTACTACTCCGAGACCGCGGCCTCCGCGATCGGTGCCGCCGCTAAGTCATAGCCCTCCGCGGCGACGATCTCGCATTCCACGAACTGTCCGGCCCGCAGCCCATCACCGGTGACGTAAACTGCTCCGTCGATCTCGGGCGCATCAGCGTACGAGCGTCCCAGCCAGACGTTTTCCTGCCCCGGCACGGGTTGATCCAGCAAAACGGTCAGCTTTCGGCCCACTTGGTTCCGCGACCACTGGTAGATGATCTTTTGCTGAACGGCCATCAATCGGTCGCGTCTGTCTTGGATGACGCGACGGGGAAGCTGCTCCTTCATGCGGTCGGCGGGGGTGCCCGGCTCGCGCGAGAACTCGAAAACCCCCAGCCGCTCGAAACGCTGCTCCCGGACGAACTCGATAAGCTCCTCGAACTCCCGCTCGGTTTCGCCGGGGAAGCCGGCGATCATCGTCGTCCGCAGCACCAGATTCTTGACGGCGGACCGCAAACGATCCAGCAGGACCTCGGTTTCCGCCCGGCCAACGCGGCGCTTCATCCGCCGCAGAATGCGGTCGCTGATGTGTTGCAAAGGGATGTCCAGATAAGGCAGAATCTTGCCTCCCTCGGCCAGGACCTCGATGAGTTCGTCCGTGAAGTACATGGGATACGAGTACATCAGGCGAATCCAGCGGATTTCCTCGATCTGCCGCAGTTGCCGCAGCAGTTCCGCCAACATCGGCCGACCGTACAGATCCAGGCCGTAGTACGTCGTGTCCTGGGCCACGACGATCAGTTCGCGGACGCCGTCCGCCGCTAAAGTCCGGGCTTCCGCCACCACGTCTTCCATCGGCTTGGTGACGTGCCGTCCCCGGATGTGAGGGATCGTGCAAAACGTGCACAGCCGATCGCAGCCCTCGGAAATCTTCAAATAGGCCAGATGCCTGGGGGTCACGCGGACACGCCGCGCGTCGTTCAGCGGTACCACGG
Organism: Thermogutta sp.; assembly: GCA_012798155.1. GTDB lineage: Bacteria > Planctomycetota > Planctomycetia > Pirellulales > Thermoguttaceae > Thermogutta. The sequence continues at coordinate 1,587 of JAAZNR010000149.1, forward strand.
AGGCGGGCTGGAAAAGGGTCCTCTGCTCTGTGATGCCGCCCAGGATGCGGTCCGCGGCACGGACGATCTCCTCCCGCGCGAAAAGGCCCACCACCTGATCGACGTCGGGATAGCGCTTCAGCAGCGACTCGCGATCGCGTTCCGCCAGGCATCCCGCCACAATGACCCCGGAGATGCGCCCTCGGCGCTTCAGTTTGAGCATATCCTCGATGACCGAGAACGATTCTTGACGTGCCGCTTGCAAAAACCCGCAAGTATTGACGATCACGACGTCGGCCCGCTCGGGTTCGGTGACAAGGCGGTAGCCGTCGGCCTCGAGCAGGCCGAGCATGTGCTCGCCGTCCACGAGGTTCTTAGGACAACCGAGGGCGATCAGGCTGCACGTCCCCTTGATGGGGGCATCAGCGGAAGGCTCCGCGGCGTCCGAACGCGGCGGATGTCGAAGGATGGGCAGTGAGTCCGGCGACTCCGGCATCGAGTGATCTCGCATCTACGTAAACTCTGGACTTTTGAAAACTGCTCCCCTCTCCCTCTGGGAGAGGGGCAGCGGGTGAGGGCTTGGTGAAGTTAGGCAATCACGGCAAACCGTTTTCGCGGCTAATTGCCCTCACCATATACCCTCTTCCAAGGCGGACGAGAACTTGTCACCACAATTTGCAAAAGTCCAGTAAACTGGAAGAATGACTGGCGGCGGACCGCCGATCCCGACAGTGGGCTTGGAACAGGCGGGGCCGCTCTGGGCGAATCCGCGTCCGGGCTGTTGCGGGGAACAACTCTCCCGCGACGTACCGCTGCCGGTCCGACCGGATTCCCCGCTCTCGAACCTTCTTCCCGGCAGCCTCGTTCCTTTTTCCCGGCAACATCGTTCGTATTTTCGGGCAACGTCTTTTCGGGCAACGTCGTTTCCAAACCGGGAACGATTCATCCTATACTCGGGACCTTGGCGGGGTAAGGGGCGACCGGCCGCTTTCTAGAGCGGATTCTCGCCGAGACAGACGCGAGACAGGCGCGAGGGCTATCGGCCAAGCCGACGGCCGGAGCAACGCGGTTCGGCGCTGGGCCGGGGCCTTCCGCTTTGCCGAAGGCCGCCTCAAGCCGAGCGCCGGGCGACGGCCGCATCCCGCGGCGAAAACCGATCGCTCCACCAGCGCCGCAAACGGAGCAACCGGCCGCGGAACGATTCCGAGTAGTACGTGTAACGGTGACTGACGGCGACTTGGGCGGCCCAGTCATCCTTGGACCGGCTGCTTCCCGGACCGAGATCCAATTCCGCGTCGCCCCGCCGGCAGCTATCCTCGACCATCAGCCGCATGAGGGCGGTTCCCGGACTGTCGGCCCGATGGTCGGGATCGTAGCCCATCCGCAGGCCGATGACGCGTCCTTGGTGAACATAGTTGTAGGCGTAGGCGGCGGGCTGATCGTCGAGAAACAGGACATTCACGTCCAGGCACCCGAGTTGGGCCGCCGAGGCGTGCAGATCGCGGAGGAAATCCCGAGTCGCCGGATGGGCCAAGGTCGTACCCGATTCCTGCCTCCCCTGCCGACTCTTTTCGGCAATGGCGGCGCAAGCGTTGAACAGGTCCCATCGGGGGTCTGCGTCTTGCCGCCCGCGACCGCCCGGCCGGTGGCGGACGAATCGCACGTTATGCCGCTCTCTCAGGCGGCGGAGTTGGCGTTCCATTTCCCGACGACGCTCGGCCGGCCGCGTGCGCTGCAAGGCGTCCCAACCGCCGTCCGTCTCGATGACAGGATACTCCATCCAGGGCTGAGCGATGGGCGGCATACCCACTTGACGCATGGCCGCCGGGGTTCGCAGCCCATCCGTCCGCCGAACGTCCACCCACCGCAAATCGATCATGTCCCAGTCCCTCGGGGAATCCGCGACATGGCGGAGAGCGGAAAGGAGCGTGGCGGCAGGCCGGCCTCCGATCGGCCCGTAGAATCTTCCCCAATCGTCCAGGGGGTAGGTCAGCGTGCGGATTCGTCCCAGGGAGGTCGGGCGGCCAATCATCACCAGCGGCAGGATACCGACGATCTCCCCCTCGGACTCGACCAGCAGGACCCGCATGGCCTTGCCGTGCCCGAAATGCCGCCAATAGGTAGCGAACCACTCGTAAGTCAAAAAGAAATCGGCACGGCGAGTCTCTTCCCAAAGGCGATGCCAGACGAAGCGGTAGGCTTCCAGGGCGTCGAGAGAATTGAGTTCAAGGACTCGAGCCATGCGGAGGGGTCGGTTCGTCGCAAATGGTGACCGGAAACGTA
>JAAZNR010000150.1 GCA_012798155.1 Thermogutta sp.
ATGGGCGTACCGGCCGAGGGCAAGGACTGGCAGTTCTTCGGGCCGGTCGTCGCCGCTTCGGACGGCATCGTCTTTATGACGGCGTCGCGGTCTCTACCTGCCGTCCGGCGCTGCTATCGCATGGAAATCCCGCCGAACGGTTTATCGCCGACCTCGCCCGACTCATGGCAGTCATCCCGCGCAATTCAGTAACCGTTTAGTTTTACTGCGCAGGATAAGAAGCTGGGCAAACTAGGGTAGGCAGCTTTGTGAGTCTGCATAGGATCGGTAAGCCGGCCTCGGCGATCCTGCGCAGTAAAATTAGGGGCCGACGGCAGGTCCGTGAACGGCTTTGGGGAATGAAAGATGGAAACGCAGAGTCAACTGGACTTTTGCAAATTGTGGTGACAAGTTCTCGTCCGCCTTGGAAGAGGGTTATGGTGAGGCCAATTAGCCGAGAAAACAGCTTGCCGTGATTGCCCAACTTCACCAAGCCCTCACCCGCTGCCCCTCTCCCAGCGGGAGAGGGGAGCAGTTTGCAAAAGTCCAGCTCTAAGAGCATGTCTTCAAATTAGTTTCACTGCGCAGAGTCGCCGAAAGTGGGTTAACGATCTTACGCAGACTCACAAAGCTGCGTACTCCAGTTTGCCCAGCTTCTTATCCTGCGTTGTAAAATTACGTCTTGCCAGCCGCAAGGTGGCACCCAATCTAATTTGAAGACAGGCTCTAAAAGAGACCGGCCGGGATTGGTCAACGGAAGGCCGCGTCCCAAGTTGCGGCGTTGTCCGCCGATTTGGCGGTGATGCAACGTCTTGTTGGTGGTGCAACGTCGCTACCGGTACAGTACGGAAAAAGAGTTGAAAAAACCGCGATTGGAGTCGAAACCCGGCGCTCGCCGCCATTGGATTCCGCGAGTGCCGAGGACGACCGGCGGGATGTGCGATGACCAGCGGGATGTGCGATGACGAGCGGGATGTGCAGCGATGAGAACGATCGGAGGACTGCACCAGAAACCGGCGGCTCGCACCCACGCCCTCGAGCGCAAGGCAACCCCATCGAAAGCTAATTTCGCGTGCACCCCCAAATGAGGCTGTCGGGACTCGAACCCGAGACCTACGGATTAAAAGTCCTAATGGACGTTTGAACACCATGCGGACACCTTGCGGAAGGCCGTTTTTTACGGCATTTCACGCAAGGCGACTATTCGCGGATCGCCTGCGGGGGTGTGTTGGCAACATTCTCGGCAACAGCCGTAGACGACGGTCGGCGGCATGGTAAACTGACTTTTAGACGCGCGGGGGGCTAGGGAACGCGACCCGAAACGCCGACTTTGCCCGCGGCTGCTCCCCGCTTTCTTCAACGGGCTGTCTCCACCACGTGGGAGGGCAAGCACGTGTCTGAATCACCCCACCCCGATCTTGCCGTTTACGAGTCGTTATCGACATCCCTGCAAAGTTTGATTGCTTTATCGTCTCCGCCGGACGCCGAGCAAGTAACGCGGGTCGCTCTCGGACGTGCTTTTCGTGAGCTATGGAGCGGCCTGGACGGTTTGGCCCATTCGCAGAATCCGCCGTGGCGGAGGCTATACGGCCCGCACGATCCGCTGGTATCCGTCCCCTGGGGATCGTTTCCGTCGTGGTCCGACGCGGCCGAGAGCTTGATCGAAACGGCCGTGCGGCGGCTGTGGATGTGCGGTTACCCTGCGGCCGCTGATGTAGTCCCCAGCAAGGAGGCGGTTTCATCCGGCGTTGAGTTGATGCAGGAGCTGCTGAGCGGCGGCACGACCCTGAACGAGCTGATTCTGCGGATCGAGCAAGAGCGAGACGGCGTGCGAGCGATGTTGGAAAATGCTCAACCGCCGGCCGATACGCCGCAGCCCCACGCCGACGGCCCGGGCGCCGTGGGCGATACGGGGGGCGAAACTGCGCACCGACTGGTCGCCCTACTGGCTGATCACGCCGGCGGGGTGGACCTGAAGGGCCTGGCTTGCGAGTTAGACCACCGCACCACGACGAACGGCAAGCTAACAGTGCTCGAACACCGGTGCCCCGCACTGTTTCAAACCGCGACGGCCAAGGCGTTGGCCGAGTTGTGCCGGTGCACCACCGAGTGCATCTACCAAACGGCGGCATGGAAAGAGAATCGCGGTAAGGCCGCCCCCCAGCGCGTGTTCGAACGCAATGCCCGCCTGCAGGAGCGGGGTCAACGCCTGGACGCCCCGCGCCCCGAGTAAATCCGAGTTAGCTGCATTTAGCTAAACGCGAAAAAGCGGTTTCCTTATCTCCAATTGCGGCGGGACTTTACGACTTCCCGCCGTTTTTCTATTTAGCGAATCGCTTAGTCCGCACGGTTTTCGAGAAGGGGACGTTGAAACCCATTTCTCGGAGACTGCGAGATGGACGAACAACTTCTTTGGACGCCGCGCCAAGCGGCAAAGGCTTTGGCGATCAGTGAGCGGACCCTGTGGCAATTAACGCGACAGGGGCGGATTCCGCACGTGGTGATGACCGGCGACAAACATCGAACGGTGCGGTATCCCCGCGATCTGCTCGTGCAATGGGTCGTGGAATGCCAAACGGCGACACCCGACGGGGAGGCCGAGCGATGAGCAAGCGCCCCTCCCGAACGCAGCCCGGCCCGCATCGGCCGATTCCGCCCTACCCGCCGATTGATCCGGCGTTGACCTACCCTATTTCGAGGCTTCGCGACTGGGGTTTTGGTGCCCGAACCGTGGCCGCGATGCAGCGTCAAGGCTTGCGAACGCTGAGGTTCGGCAAATGGAAGTTTATCAAAGGGTCCACCTTGGTCGCCTTCTTGGAGAGCGCGAGCAAGGCCGACCAAGACGCCCCAGAGACGCGGGAGGCGGACCGATGAACCCCTGCCTTGAGGCCGCCCTGCGATACGCCGCCCTCGGCTATCGCCTGCTGCCCGCAGCCGCTGGTGCGAAGACACCGTTGATTCGCGATTGGCCAAGCAAGGCGTCGCGGAACGAGAGCGTGATCCGCAAGTGGTTCGAACAATGGCCGGCGGCGAACATCGGGATCGCCTGCGGCGGCGGCCTGCTTGTGCTCGATCTTGACCCCGAGGCCCTGACCGCCGGTTGGCCCGGCGAAGCGAGGCGGCGAGAGTTGAAGGCGACGCGTTGCCCCCTGGTCCGAACGCCGCGCGGCGGCTGGCACTTATACTTCAACGCGGTCCGCCCGTGGAGAAACACGACTAGTGTGATTGCACTAGGCGTGGATAGTCGCGGCGAGGGCGGTTTCGCCGTGGCTCCGCCGTCCGGGACGCCGAACGGGCGGTATCAATGGGTCCGCCCCCCGGTCAAGCTCGATCAATTGCCCCCGCCGCCCGAATGGTTGGTCCAAGCCCTGGACGGGATCGAGTCCCGGCGGAATCACCCAAGCGCCCAAGCGCCCGGGCGCGAAGAAGACGGCGTGTTCTTCACCGAAGGCGGACGCAACGCCGGCCTTTTCCGACTGGCTTGCAAGTATCGAGCAATCGGACTTCGGCAGGACGAAATCGAGGCGGCCCTGATCGCGGCCAATCGGCTTCGCTGCCAACCGCCGTTGGACGACCACGAGGTGACGGTCATCGTGAAATCGGCGTCGCGGTACCCGCAGGGCGACGGCGACGAGCCGTATGCCATGCGTCAAGCTTGGCGGCACGCGGTGGCTCATCGAACAAGGAAAGGAAGATGCTATGCTCGGCATCAAAGTGGCGCCCGCTAACGGAAGCGTCCGCCGCTTGGTCATCGCCCTCGACGGCGACCAAGAGCTTTATCGCGACCGGCTGGACGTTAACGCGGCATCGGCGAGGCAAAAGTTTCTCGACGAGTTGGTTCGACGCGGGGCTATCGCCAAGGACGAATGGCAACTGTGGGACGTGCAACTGACCATGTTGGCCGACGAGGCCGACCGAGCTGCGGCGGAGGCCGCCGCCAAGAACGCGAAGCCTGAGGCCATGCCGGACTGGCGCGACGCGAGCCGCGAGGCCCTGGGGCAAACGCCCCAAGACGTTCGGGAGGCGGCCGAAGAGATGCTGCAATCCCCGAACCTGCTCAAGACGGTCCTAGCCGACATCGAAGCCCTTGGTGTGGCCGGCGAAAAGGAGCTAGCGGCGACACTGTACCTGCTCGGCACGTCGCGACTACTGGACCGACCGCTGGCGGGAATCCTGCAAGGACCGTCGTCGAGCGGAAAGAGCTTTGTTCTGGATCGCGTCGCCGACTTGTTTCCGCCGGAGGCCGTTTTGAGAGCGACGGCCCTGACGACCAACGCGCTGTACTACCTGCCCCCCGGC
>JAAZNR010000151.1 GCA_012798155.1 Thermogutta sp.
GCCGCCGCGCGGGGCGTTTCGCGGAGGGCGACGGCCCAGGGGTACAAAAACAGCAACTCCACGTCGAACACCAGGAACGCCACCGCCAGGAGGTGATAGCGGATGTTCAACCGCCGCCGGGCGTCGTGGAAGGGGTCCACCCCGCTTTCGTAGGGCATGGCCTTGACGGGGTTCCGGCGGCGCGGTCCCGCCAATGTGCCCAACACGATGAGAAACACTCCCACCGCCGCGAGCGCCAGGATGAACAGCGTGATGGGCACGATCGCGACGTCGAAGGCCATGATGTTCTCGATTTCCTACCGAGTTCGGTATCGCCCAGGTTCCCGAGAGCCGCATCGGGGCCGAGCCTCGCCGCGGATCGCCGCCGCTCCCAAGAGCACGGCATCCTCGCGGAGAACCCGGCAGGTGAGCCGGCCAGGCAAAACCTGCTCGGAATTCTACCGGCGAGGCTGCGGCGTCGTCAACCACGTGCGAAGCCGGCGCTCTGGGGGCTGCGCTACGCTACGACCCCAGCCACCCGGCGGAAGCCGGCAGGTGGGTCCGCGCCGAAACGTCGCTGCGCCAATAAGCGCCACTAATGGAGCCACCAGCGTAAGCTGGTGGTGGAGGGAGTGCCAAGCCAGGCCCCACTGCCGGACAAGGCGGCAGTGGCACCCGCGTGCCCGGCCGCACGTCCGAAGTTCGCTGCGGCAAAAAGCCCGCGGACCCCCGCCGGTCAATCGCCGGCGGCCTCGTCGGCAGGCTTGGCCGTTTCGTCGGGCGGGCGGCTGAAACGCTCGGCGGCCGGGCCGGGCGACTTGCGATCCAGGGCCTTCAGCGTGCCCGGCACCACCAACGGTCCGGGAACGTTGGCCTCAATGACTTCCTTCAGCTCCTGCGCGTCGATGACCTCTTTTTCCATCAAGCGCTCGGCCAGGGCGACCAACGCCTGACGCCGGGCCTGCATGATGTCGCGGACCTTTTCCAGGGAATCCGTGAGGATCCGCCGGATTTCGGCATCCACCTCCTGGGCCGTCGCCTCGCTGTACCAGCGATTGGCCCGGTTCCAATCCAGGCCGGCCAAATAACCGCCGGGGGCATCGTCGCGCAAGGCGATCCGGCCCATCCGGCTCATGCCGTAATCCACGACCATGCTCCGCGCCAGATCGGTCGCCCGCTGGAAATCGTTCTGGGCCCCCGTCGAAAGGTCCTGAAAGACCAATTCCTCGGCCACGGAGCCGGCCAGCGCCACCTGGATGCGGCTTTCCAGCTCGCTTTGGGTGAGGATGTAGCGGTCGCCCTCCGGCCGCTGGAGGACGTACCCCAGGGCGGCGATGCCGCGGGGAATGATGGAGACCTTGTGGACGGGATCGGTGTTGGGGAGCGAGAAGGCCACCAGGGCGTGCCCGCCCTCGTGATAGGCCACCCGCCGCTTCTCCTCCTCGTTCATCAGCCGACGGCGCTTTTCCAGGCCCGCCGTCACGCGCTCCACCGCCTCCGTGAACTCTTCCATGGTCACGGAATCGCGATTCTTGCGGGCGGCCAAGAGTGCCGCCTCGTTGACCAGATTGGCCAGGTCGGCGCCGACGAAACCCGGCGTGATGGCCGCGATGTCCGAAATGTCCACGTCAGGCGCCAGTTTGACGTTCTTGCTATGCACCTTCAGAATCGCCTCGCGGCCCCGCAAGTCCGGGCGATCGACGAGGACGTGGCGATCGAAGCGGCCGGGCCGCAGCAGGGCGGGGTCCAGCGTCTCCGGCCGGTTCGTGGCCGCCAAGACGATCACCCCGCTGTTGGGGCTGAACCCGTCCATCTCCACCAACAGCGCGTTCAGCGTCTGCTCCCGTTCGTCGTGGCTGCCCACGATGCTCGTTCCCCGCGTCTTGCCCAGGGCGTCCAGCTCGTCGATGAAGACGATGCAGGGCGCGCGGGCCTGGGCCTGCTGGAACATGTCGCGGACGCGGGCGGCGCCCACGCCCACGAACATCTCCACGAAATCGGAGCCGGAAAGGCTGAAGAAAGGCACGCCGGCCTCGCCCGCGATCGCCTTGGCCAGCAGCGTCTTACCGGTACCCGGCGGTCCCACCAGCAGCATTCCCTTGGGGATGCGGCCGCCCAGGGCGCGGAATTTTTGCGGGGTCTTGAGGAACTCCACGACCTCGCGGAGTTCCTCCACGGCCTCGTCCACGCCCGCCACGTCGTCGAACGTGACGCCGATGTCCTCTTGCGCGTACATCTTGTGGCGGCTTCGCCCGAAGGCCATGGCCGAGCCGGGACCGCCCATCCGCCGCAGCAAGAACAGCATCACCAAGACGAACACCAGGAGCAGCACGAAGTGCGGGCCGTACTGCTCCCAAAACGTCGGCGGCTCTCCCCCCCGAACGTCGCGAAATCCCTTGCTCAGCATGAGTTGAATCAAGGCATTGTCGTCCGTCCCCATGCCCAGCCGAGAGGTCCGAAACTTGCGATCCTCCGGTTGGGTCCGTTTGTCCGCCGGCTCGA
>JAAZNR010000963.1 GCA_012798155.1 Thermogutta sp.
AAATCGAGGTCATTCAAGGGAATGTATTCTTGAAAGACCTCACCGCCACGGGAATGGAGGTCATTCCCTTGGACGCGGACGGACGCCCCTTGGCCGAGGCGTTCCCAGCCGAGAGGTCGTCAGAGGCTTGGCGCATCCCGCTCGGTGAGTTCGCGACAACATGGTATCTGATCCTCGTGCACCGATAGCCTTTCCTGCCTCCTGCTCAGCGCGACGTCGAAAAAGCATGCTCGCCGGTGGATGGTAACGGCGGTTCGTGACTGTTCCCTTCCCCCTTATCCGTAACCAATCTCTCCCGTCTTATCCGTGACCATTCTCTCCCCTCTTATCCGCAACCATGGCCCCCCTCTTATTCGTTATTACAGTCCACCTATTAGGTCCAATCGAGGCGCCCCGCGTCAAACGCCCCATGGATCGGTCGGCTATTCCATCTCGGATTTGTCAAGCAAGTAGCAACGAATCCGGCATTTTTCGAAACCGGCCTCGACCCGTGGGTTTAATAGTAATGGGAATGCTATGAACACATGGCCGGGTGATACCATGTCGGCAAACGGTATTTACGGTATCTCTTGACCGGTTCGTTTGGGATTCCGCGGCGTGGAAATGTGACGTCCTGTGGAATCGGAGTTTTGGAGCCTCGGCGACTTCTAGGCATAATAAAAACTGGGGGCCGTTTCCCAACCTCCGCAGTGAAGCCGTTCGTTGAGCCTTTTTTCGCCTCGCGGGGTTGAGCAAGCGGTCGGCGCGCCGGCACGCTCCGGTTGGAAAAATCCGCGGACCGATTCGCGCACCTTTGCGGTCCGCTTTTGGAGAGGACTCGATGCGTTCTTTCACCAACTTGCCGTCTTCGGTTTGTGGGGGCTTTCATGGTCGGCGCTTCTGGGCGGCGGCATGGCTTGCGTTGGCGGCAGCCGTTTCCACAACGGTCGGCCATGCCGCTGAACGCGAGGTCGTCGGCGTCTTGGCCCTGGCACTGGAGCCGGAAGTTGCTCAGCAGATAGGACTTACGCCGACGCAATTGGCGCACATCAGCCAAATCGTCGTGGATCGCGAAGCCGAGGTCCTGGATCTCGCGTCGGATTTCCGGGGGCTTACTCCGGACGAGCGATTTGCCAAGCTCGCCCCTTTCCGTAAGGAGAGTGAAGAGAAAGGCCTCGCGATTCTAAGCTCGCAGCAACGGGCGAAGCTCGAACAGTTGAGGTTCAAACGTTACGGTCTGTCCGTTTTGGCCGATCCCGTCATCGCGGAACGGCTGCGAATCCCTCCCGAACAGCAAGCGGCCGTTCGCGAGGCAGTGCGAGTACGGGAGGAAAAGCTCCGAGAATTGGGCCCCAATGCCCCACCGGACGAACTTCAGAAGCTCGACGAGCCGATCGCCGCGCTGCTGGGCGAGCCGCAGCGGGCCGCGCTTCGAGCCGTCCTCATGGGTGAGGCTCCCATTCAGGGCACAAGCGCCCCGGCGGACGTCGCCGGCGAACCTCCCGCCGCCGGCACCACGGCTCAGCCGCCGTCAGACGCAGCGACCGCGCCGGCGGAAATGCCGTCGGCTCCGGCAATGCCCGAGGCGGACCCGGTACCATCCGATAGCGAGACGGCAAGTCCGCACGCGACCCGGCCGGATGACCATTCTGACGCGCCCGGCGTCACGAACTCGGAGAGTGGAGGTACCCTACCCGTTACGCCGCCGGCGTCCGAGCCGTCAATGATGGCAGCGCCGGATGAGGGGGCGGCCTCGCCGCCACCGTCCGCGGCCGGAGCCGGCGCGGAGTCCGCAACTTCAACGCCTACCGAGCAGGCTTCGCCGCCGAGCGATGCCGCCGAAGCCCCCCAGCCCCAGAACCTTCAGCCCCAGCAAAACGCTCCGTCGCAGCCGTCCTCTCCGATCTCGGACGCTCCGCAGCCCAGTCCCACGGACGCCGCCGACTCCCAAGCGGGGGTCGCGCAATCGGCTCCCGGCGGTACGGGCGATGAAGGCCAATATCCCGCGACTAGCCCCGCGGAAGCCCCGCCGCAGCCTTCACCCGCCCCGCAAGCGCCGGCGGCGACGCAAGCCGTCCCCCCCGCCGCGTCGATCGCCCCCGGACCGGCGACACTTCCCGGAGCCCCGGCAACCGCCCCAACCTCAGACGGCACGGCACCGCCGACCGAAACGGCTCTGCCCCCTTCGGACGTACGGCTTCGCTTCAACTTTCGCTACCAACCGTGGCAAGAGGTATTGACGTGGTTCGCCGAGCAAGCCGGTCTGTCGCTGGTGATGGAGAACCCGCCGTCCGGAACGTTCAATTACGTCGACGACCGAGAGTTCACGCCGTCGGAGGCCATCGACCTGCTCAACAGCGTGCTACTGATGAAAGGCCACATGCTGGTCCGCAAGGAACGGATGTTGATCTTGCTGAACCTCGATGACGGCATTCCGCCGAATCTGGTCGATACCGTCTTGCCGGAGGAATTGGATCAACGGGGCGATCATGAGCTAGTGAGCACGCTTTTCCAGCTTCAACGCATGTCGCCCGAGGAGGCCGAAACGGAGGTGAAAAAGCTCCTTGGGCCGCAAGGCAGCGTCCTGGTGTTGCCCAAGTCCAAGCAATTGTTCGTCACCGAGACCGCGGGGAAACTGCGTACGATTCGCCGGGTGATCGACGCGATCGAGAACCCCGAGGCGGCCTCCGACAACGTTCGCGTGATTCAAGTCAACCCGTCCACAGTGGATCAGGTGCTGAACATCGTTCGGCAAATGTTTCAAATACCGGTCGATCAAAACGCCACGGAGGACGGAAGTCTGCGATTCGCGTTGGACCCGGGCGGGGCCAGGCTGCTGGTAACCGGAACGCCCGACATGCTGGATCGATTCGCCAAGGTAGTGGAGGCAGCCGATCCGACTGCATCCGGGGACTACCATTCCGGCATCGATTCCACGCCGCAATTG
>JAAZNR010000964.1 GCA_012798155.1 Thermogutta sp.
AAGCCGCAGAATCTGCTCCTCTTTCACGGCCGGGTGAAGGTGGGCGACCTGGGCCTGGCCAAGCTGGTGGGGGCGAGCACCGCCTCGCATACCGGCTTTTTGGGGACCATCGGCTATCTCCCCCCGGAGGCCTGGCAGGAGCACCGCCTGACGCCCGTCACGGACCTCTACTCCCTGGCGGCAACGTACGTCAAACTCCGCACCGGCAACGAGCCGTTCGGGGATAACCCGGGGGAGATCATCGACCGGCAGCGGCGGGGTGACCCGATCTTGGATGGCCTGGAGGCGGGCGAGAGGCCGTTGCTTCTGGCGGCCCTCGATCCCGATCCCGCGAGGCGGCCCTCCGAGGGGGCGCAGAACTGGGTAGAACAGCTTGAGCTTCAGCTCTCAGGCGGTGGGCAGTCGAAGGCCCAAGGCCCCGCCCCGCCGAAGGCCCCGCCCGGAACGACGGATTCCGGCATCCCGACAGGCATTCTGCCGCCCATCATAACCGCCCCGCCCGGCCGCACGGATTGGCCATCGTGGAGAGACAGCCGGCATCACCGCACCGTCGCCCTGGCGGTCGGCATCGCCCTGATCGCCTTGATTGCGGTGACGATCGTGGTTGTGGCCGTCTCTGACGTAGGGCGGAGAACGCCCTACGAAACCGCTTCACAATGGGGCGGGTCCGGGCATGGCAGGTCCGATGTCGCGGGTACGATTCCGCCGGGGACCTTCGTTGCCATCCAGCCGCCGGGGCGTTGCGGTTTCAGTCCGGACGGCCGGCGGATCGTGACCGCATCGGAGGACAAGACCGCCGGCGTGTGGGACGCCCAGACCGGAGAAAGGCTCTTGGTGCTCAAAGGGAACTGGCTTCGCTGGGGGCACACCGACGCGGTTCTGTCCGCGGCCTACAGCCCGGACGGCCGGCGGATCGTGACTGCATCGCGCGACGGCACCGTCATCGTGTGGGATGCCCAGACCGGGGAGAGGCTTCGGGTGCTCCGGGGGCACGGGGACTGGGTTCGTTCCGCGGCCTTCAGTCCGGACGGTGGGCGAATCGTGACCGCATCGGACGACAAGACCGCCGGCGTGTGGGACGCCGAGACCGGGCAAAGGCGCCGGTTGCTCCGGGGGCACACCGACTCGATTTGGTCCGCGGCCTTCAGTCCGGACGGCCGGCGGATCGTGACCGCATCGTCGGATAACACGGCCATCATCTGGGACGCCGAGACCGGGGAAAGGCTTCGGGTGCTCAAGGGCCACACCGACTCGATTTGGTCTGCGGGCTTCAGTCCGGACGGTCGGCAGATCGTGACCGCATCTTGGGACAACACTTCCATCGTGTGGGACGCCCAGACCGGGGAAAGCCTCCTGGTGTTCCAGGGACACACCGACGCGGTTCTGTCCGCGGTCTTCAGTCCGGACGGCGGGCGGATCGTGACCGCATCCAGCGACGGGACCGCCGGCGTGTGGGACGCCGAGACCGGGCAAAGGCTCATGGCGCTGGAGGGGCCCACCCGGCCGGTTGCGTCCGCGGCCTACAGTCCGGACGGCGGGCGGATCGTGACCGCATCGCGCGATAAGACCGCCATCGTGTGGGATGCCGAGAACGGCAAGATGCTCCTGACGTTGCCTTTGCAAAACGAACGAGCCGGCGAAGAGACGCCTCAAGCAAGCGTGCAACAGGAATCTACTGACGCCGACGGGTGCGCATGGGGAACAATTTTTCTTATAGGGGGGATCATTGGCGTCCTATTCGTGATCATCGCATCTTGTTAGTGTGCATCTGATTAGCGTGTATCCCACACGAGCGATCGGATCGGGGCTGTTTCCCGATTCCGGCGAGATTTTTTTCAAGATCTCATCCCGCGGTTCGCCATTACGGTAGAGGAGGTTCGCCTGACAAAGAGGTCGGTCAGACGCAAGTTGCTATCGGGGTCCCTTGAAAAGAGGAGATGGTGCCATGTTGAGTTTGCACAAGACGCCTTGGTGGGCCGTTGTGGGGGTCGGAGTTCTGGTGGTCGGCGGCTTGGGGCTGGGGACCACCTGGAGCTACATCAAGACCGCTTGGCGGGGGGTCGGAAAGGAAATCCGAGACGCCACGCCCATCGCCTTCGACTTGGAACGGTTGAACGGGGAATTGAAGGATCTGGAGCCTGAGATCCGCAACAATCTGGGGGTGGTGGCGGCCCTTGAGGTGGATGTGGAAAACCTGGAAAAGAACGTTGCCCAGGTGCAAGAGGAACAGGCCAAGGCGATGGCCGAGATGCGAAAGCTTCGCGATGCCCTGGCGGAGGACAAGACGGAATACGAGTTCGGCGGGCAACTGTACAAGCGGAGCGAGGTGGAAGCCGATCTGGCCAAGCGGATGGATCGCTACGAGGCCCGGAAGGCGGAGCTGGAGGCCGCCCGGCAACTGCTCGCGGAGCGGCGGCGGAACCTCGAGGCGGCTAGCAGGAAGGTCAGGGAATATCAGGGGCAATACGAGCAACTGAAGACGCAGGCGGAATCGCTGGCCGCCCAGCTCAAGACGCTCGAAACCGCGCAAGCGGCGGGGGAGGTGACGATCGACGGCTCGCGATTGAGCCGGGCCAAGGAGTTGGCCAAGGAGATCGAGCGGCGGATTCGGGTGGGGCAAAAAGTCCTGGACTCCCAGCAGAAGGCGGAGGGCGATATCCCCGTGGACGCCGATACCCGACCGGTCACCCAACGGTTTGACGAAGAGTTCGGCAGCGAGGCGGAGTCCTACGCGAGATAGGATGGGAAGGCCGAGCGGGCACCGGGCAAGGCGCCCACAGGCACCGCGACAGGGATCGCCGGGGACGGTCTCTGTCGCTTTACGATCCTACCGCGGGAGGAAGGGGAAGCCATGCGCGCACTCTCGATCGGACTTCTGATTGTGGTGCTGGGAGCGGGGGGCGGGGGGGTCGCGGGAGAGGTTGCCGATCCCTCCGATCGAACGGCCGTCCCGGTGGATCTCTCCCCGCAGCGCGAGCCGGGCGCCGCCGACGAACCTCTGCCCGCCGGGGAGGACCGCGAGCGGGCAGGCCGGCGGGGGCCGGGCGTGGCGGCGGGCGAGCCGTCCGGCCTTCGAGAGGTCGTGGTCAGCGGCATCGGCTCCGGCTTGACGGAGAGCGAGGCCCGGCAGGCGGCCACGGCGGAGGCCGAACGCGAAATGGTAAACGCCCTCCAAGAGCTGGCCCAAGAACTGGCCGGGATGAGTCTGTCTTCCCGCAAGGCTTGGCTGGAATGGGCATGGCTGCTGCGGCAACCGGGGGTTCGGCAGGAGGTAACGCGGACCTGCACGCCTAGGGCCTACGGACCGCGGGCCATGGAGGAGATCCGCCTGTCACTGCCGCGGGACGTCTTGACGGACTGGACGCGGCGGCTGGAGCGGCAGGCGATGCTTGGCCGGCAGGCGCGGCTGTTCGGGGGCCTCGCAACCATCCTGCTGACGTTGGCGGCCCTGCTGACGATTCTGGTCCTGGACCGCCGCACCGGCGGATATCATCGGGGTTTGGTGGTTGCGTCGGTGATCGCCGTGTTCGGACTTCTGCTAGCCGCCCTTTGGGTCCTGCTTCTGTGGGCGTTTTGAGAACACGGTCATGGGGGAGCCGCAATCATGGCTTGGTTGGATCCGACGGAATGCACGGCGGCGCGGGATTATCTTCGGCAGGGCCGGCCCCTGGAAGCGGCCAAGGTCCTGCTTCGGAGCAAGAACCGCGACCATCGGGCGGTCCGGCGGCTGCTGGTGCAGGTCGGGCAAGAGCTGGTCGCACAGGCCGAGGGGGAGGTCGAGGTGCAGGCCTGGACGGCGGCCCAGGCCACCTTGCGTCTGGCCGCCGAGTGCGCGGCCTTGGACCCGCGCGGACTGGCGCTGCAGGCCCGGATCGACGAGACCTTGGCGGAAAAGGAACGCCTGGAACAGGCCCGGGCGCAAGAACGGGCCAAGGTCGCGGCCAAGATCGAAGAGGCCCGCCGCCTCGTCGCGTTGGGGGAGTTCGATACGGCCTTGCGAATCCTGACGCAATTGCCGGCGGCGGACGCCCGCGATGTGATCGACGAGATTCAGCTTGCCGAGGGGCGTTTCGGCCAGGCCGTGGACGGGTGTCGCGCGGCGGTCGCGGCGGGAGACGCGGGGTTGGCGAGGCATCACTGGGAGACGATCAAGCAACTCTCCCCGCGGTGCCCCCAGCTCCAGCGATTGGCCGGCGAAATCGCCCGCCTGGCGGTCCAAGACAATGGATCGCGGGGGGCCGCGCGGCCGGTGTCCGATCGCCGGCAACGTTTCTTTCTGGAAGACCAGCTCGTCTTGTCGGAGGGCGAAATCGCCGTCGGCGCCCCGCATGACGAACAGGTCCAGCTACCGGTTCTGGGACGGGTTCACCGCCGCCACGCGGTCCTGTGCCGCGATCGATCGGGCTGGCAGATCGTCGTCTGCCGCGACCGGCACGGAAGACCCTGTCCGATGCGAGTCAACGACGAAGAGGTGGAGGTCGCCGCACGATTGCAAAACGGCGACCGGGTGGCCTTGGGAGACCCCGACCGGGAATGGGTCTTTCGTCTCCCCGTGCCGGGGTCTTGGACGGCGATCTGGGAAGCGGCACCCGATTCCGAGGGGGGGCTGTTTTGCGCGTCCGGATACCCCCTCAAACGTGCCGTCTTGTTGGCGGACGAGCTTCGCGTTCAACCCGTTGCACCGGCCCATCTGGTGCTTAAAAATATCCCCTGTAGCGGCGTGGTCCTGCGGTGGGGATCGAGCGGCCTGGAGTGGGCGACGGAGGGCGGGCAAGGCCGAATGGAGGCCCCCGGCATAACGTGGTCCCCGGACGACCATGCGCTCTATCTGCCCGGACAATTGCTGATCGAATCGCATTGGGACGAAGCCGAGCGGCTGGGGCGGATGCTGGTGAGTCCCGACGCCGGCGAGACGATGGCCCTGAAGTTTCGTCCTTGGAACGCTTGAAGAGCCGGGAGGCGCCGTGACCGACTGCGACGCCCTTTGCGAGCTGACCCGCGACCTCGAGCTTTGCCGGCCGAGGCTCGTGACCTACATCGTCCGCGGATTTCCCCGCCTGGCCGATGAAGCCGAGGACCTCCTGCAGCAAGCTTGGCTGGAGG
>JAAZNR010000965.1 GCA_012798155.1 Thermogutta sp.
AGCATCGGTTGCGTTCATAGAGTCATCCCATCCGCGATCGAGGGGCCGTAGCGATGTCAGGGCGACAGGGTGGCTGGGGTCGTAGCGTAGCGAAGCCCCCAGACGCCCGTCTCGGCGGCAATTCCACCGGCCGGCCCGCGCCGGCGACTCGGATTCCTACTTCTACCGTCGATCCATCCCCAAGGAGGACGCACCGGCTACCCCGGCATAAACTCAAATGCTTTTTTGCACCCGGTTCATGGCGTGGAGGCCGCGCGGATGTTTTTCAGGGCCTCCTCGATGGAGACCCTCGCCACGGGGCCGGCCGATTGCAGGGCCTTTTCCAGGGCCGGCAGGGCGCTCCTAGCCTCGGCCCCCAACCGTCCCAGGGCGTCGGCGGCGGCGCTCTGCACGTTGGCGTCCGGGTCTTCCAGGGCTGCCGCCAGCAGCGCAACGACGTCCGGACCGGCGGCGCCGCATTTCCGCAGGGCCTTGGCGGCGGCGGCGCGGACGGCGGCGTCTTCGTCTCGCAAGGCGGCGCAAAGGGCCTCCGTCGCCCGCGGATCGCCTTGACCCGTCATTCCCAAGGCCTCCGCGGCGGCCGCTCGCACATCCCACTCCGCCGCTCGGCAGGCCTCCACCAACTCGGGGACGGCCGCCTGGGCGGCACTTCCCAGGGCACTCAGGGCGCGGATGGCCGAGACGCGGGCATCCACGCTCTTCGTCTCCCGGACCACCTTCCGCAAGGCGGGGACCTGTCCCGCTCCATATTGCACCAAGGCGTCGATCGCCTGGTCTCGGACCTGCGGCTTGCGGTGGCTCAAGAGCGCCAGCCACTCCTCGGGCGTCTTGTCGGTGTGGCGGAACTCGCGAAAGGCGGGGCGGGACCCGGAACGTCTCTCGGCCGCCTTTTCGCCCTCCTCGCCCATGGGCGGCATGGGACGACACCCGACCGTCGTCCCAGCGTAAATCGCCATCACGCCCAGGGTTGCCCAAGCCGCCGGCCGCCGCCATCGTCTCCGCATCATCGTCGCCGTCGATCCTCTTAAACCTGTAAGAGTAACGCCCATTGAGCCTGGAAAATTAACGCCCGGAACGCTCGTCTCGCCGCCGGTGGTAAGGTCGGGCCGCGGGGTCGCGACCCCGCCTTTTATTTGTAACCGTTCACAGGTCGGCGTGAGTTCAGTCTTCCCGGCCGTTGCGAGCCAACAAAGGCAGTCGAACCATTTACGCTCGAGGACCACAGGCCCATGACAGTCTCGTTTTCGCAGCCTTCCCCGCGAAAATAGGGACTATGGCCGTGAACGGTTACTTTTATTCTAATCCGGTTATTCTAATCCGGCCGTGGGAAGCACATCCTCCCCGGCGGACTCGATTTCGACGATGCTCTTGCCGCCGTCGATGACGACTTGGTAGCGGAGGCCGGGTTTGGCGTGGATGACCACCCGGCCGTCGCGGACTTCGGCGGGGAAGGGGACCACCACGCGGTGCCCGTTCACCGCTAGCACCTGCGGACGCTCGATCTCGCCGGAGAGTTTGCGCCGCAGGATGTACAACGCGCAAGGATTGATGAAGGGACCGTTGCGAGTCTGAGTGGCCAAGGCGAAGGAATCGGGGAGCGTCCCCGCCTTGGGATCGTCCGCCGGCACCTGCTGCTGCTCTCCCGAAATCAAGATTCCACAGGCCAGACGATGCCAGTCCAGCGTGGAGTCGTAAGGGGCCAGCATGGTGAGGGCATAGGCGTAGACCAGGCCGCACCATTGCACGGGCAATCCCATCCAGTTGGGCGCGACCCAATTGGTGGCCCCATACACGGGAATGGTGGCGTAGAGCATGACGGGGTGTTCCGCCCAGAGATAGACGAACGGGATGCCGGTGATCGCCCATTTGCGGGCCAGTTCCAGGTATTCCTTGTTCCCGGTCAGTTCGTAGCCGCGGACGTAGGCGGCGACTAGGTGCGCGGAGGCCAAGATGTCCGGCGTGTGCAGCGACAGCTCCCAGACCTGCGCCCCCCGCGGGGTGCGGAATCGCTTCATGTACTCCAGCGTGCGGACTCCGGCTTGCAGGGCATCCTGGTCGCCGGTTTCGTAGGCGTATTCCAAGAGCTGCTTGGCGTACAAAGCGCAATGGCCGCTTGC
>JAAZNR010000966.1 GCA_012798155.1 Thermogutta sp.
GTGACGCACAGCCCGGAAGTGGCGGCCCAGTTCCCCAGATTGGTGCACCTGGCCGAGATCAACCTGATCCTCAGCCGCAAGGTCTGAGCGGCATCGCCCTCGGCTTTGCTCATTCCATTCAACCGAAAAGATGCAGCCATGAATCTGTGGAAAATCGCTTGGCGGAGCATTCAGCATCGGGCCGTCTCGTCGGCCTTGACGGCGTTTTCCATGGCGTTGGGCGTGGCCTTGGTCGTGGCCGTCTTGGTGATCTATCAAATCCTGGATCATTCCTTCAAGCGTAGCTCGCAGGGCTACGACCTGATCGTGGGTCCCGCGCGGGGCGGGTCGTTGGAATTGGTCCTCAGCACCGTCTATTACCTGCAAAGTCCCCGCGGCACCATCCCCTACGAAGTGTACGAAGATCTCCACAGCGGGCGTTTCGCGAGCGAGGTGGAGGCGGCCATTCCCGTCGGCATGGGCGGCTTCTACGCCGGCTTTCCCGTCGTGGGTACCGTGCCCGAGATGTTCGAAACCTTCCGCTACTTCGGCGACCGGCCCTACGAGTTCGAGTCGGGAGCGAACTTCGCGGCCGATCAACCCTGGCAGGCGGTGATCGGAGCCACCGTCGCGCGGCGGACGGGTTTGGGGGTGGGCGACAAATTCAAGATCGCGCACACCACGTCGGGCCAGGGCACGCACGAACACGCCGAGGAGTACGAGATCATGGGCGTGCTCAAGCCCACCGGCACGCCCGTCGATCGCGTCCTGTTCATCAACATCCGCGGTTTCTGGGAACAGCACCATCAGGATCGCATGGCGGAAGCGGAAACCTTGCCGCCGGCCGGTGATCCCGACGCCCACGCCGGCCACGACGACGCCCACGCCGACGCCGAGGCCGAGGCCCAAGAGCCTCCCGCGGACGACGACCGGCAGGCCTTGACCGCCGTGCTGGTCAAGCGGGACTGGACCAACTCCGCGCGGGCCATGGAATTGCCCCGGCTGATTACGCGGGAATCACCCAGCCTGCAAGCCGTGGTGCCCAGCGAGGAGGTCGCCAAGCTCTTCGAAGGGCTGCTGGGCAACATCCAGACCGTGCTGCTCATTTTCGCCGTCATGATCGTGGTCACGGCGGGCATCGGCCTCATGGTCAGCATCTACAATTCCATGGCCGAACGGCAGTTGGAAATCGCCGTCATGCGGGCGTTGGGGGCCAAACGCAGCACCGTGATGCTCGTCGTCCTGCTGGAGTCGATTTTGCTCTCGCTGGGCGGCGGGGCCTTCGGCGTCATCCTGGGGCATGGACTGATCGGCGCGTTCTCGGGCACGATCTTCGAGCAGACCGGCATCCGCATCAACGCCCTCAGCGCCCAACCCATCGAGCTGGTGCTGATTCCCGGCCTGATCGCGTTGGCTTCCATCGTGGGCTACATGCCGGCCCTGATCGCTTACCGCACGGACGTGGCCAAGGCCCTGGCCCGCGGCGGTTGAGCGGTCTTTTCCGGCCGGCAACGTCGCGGCGGCGGGGTTCGCGCCTTGCCGTCCCGGCGGAGGGGGCGGCCGTCCGACGCTCACTCCGGATTCGCCCCCGTCGAGAAGAAGGCTCCGCGGGCGCAGGCGCTGCCTCCCGATTGCGCCAGCAACTCCGTGGTCAACCCCTGCAATTGGGTGGCGGTAGCAATGACCTGGGCCTGCAAGTCGGCGTCGTCCTCCGCCAGGCCGCGGATGAACTCCTCGGCCTCTTCGGAGATCCGCCGGGCCGCACGGA
>JAAZNR010000967.1 GCA_012798155.1 Thermogutta sp.
TCCAGGGCAGGACGGAACGGGCAAGGGGAAACGTCGCGGCAGAGCAGGCGGACGGCTTGACACTCGTGCTCGCACGGATACGATTATTGGGGTGACCGATCTCGTCGGTCAAATCAGCCGTTAGCAATTCGGGGATTCTCGAACCTTCCCTCTCCTGTGGGTGAGAAGTGCCGCGGCCGTCGATTGCCGCGGATTCTCCGGTTCGCAAGTGTTCGCGTTCACGCTCCGGGATTTCGACTGATCCGTTGCTTTGGGTCGTGCGTGAACGGAAGGCAGGAAGCGATGCTTCCCGGCGCGTCGGCTACGGCTCACCAGGAAAATAGATTTTAAGGCGTTCAGGACGGTTTTCAACGTCAAAGCTTCTGAAGTCGCGTCCGGATCCTCGCGGTTCTTGGGCACCAGGCAAGGTTCAAGGAAGGGGCCTTGCCGAGCAATGAGGTGCTTTCGGTCCCGCGGGAAGGAACGGCCGTTCCACACGACGATTCGGGCGGTCTAGCGTTTCTGAGGCCGTGCGCTAGGAGTGCGCGCCGCAACTCTCCCGGTATCGGATTCTCTCGGTGTTTGGTCATGAGCAAAAAAAGAACAAGCGGTTCCAATCGCCCGCGCGGACAAAGGAACCACGGTCCCGATCGCAACAACCCCAGCCGCCGGAACCACCCGCGCAACCCGCAGCCCAACTCGCATCCCCAGGACAGCGCCGCAGCGGTGGAGACCCTGGACGCCCCCGGTGCCGAGCTGTACGAATGCGGCGGGGTCTTGGAGATGCACCCCAGCGGATACGGATTTCTGCGGAGTCCTGAGGGCAACTACGAGCGGCGCTTGACCGACCCCTTCGTGCCGGGGAGCATGATCGAGCGGTACCGTCTCCGCGAGGGGGTGGGGATTCGCGGCATGGCCCAGCCCGGCCGCAAGGGACAGGGGCCGCGGCTCCGCGAAATCCTGGACGTGGACGGCATGCCGCCCCAGGACTACGTCAATGTCAAGCAGTTCGACGAAAAGACGCCCATCAATCCCGAGCAATGGCTCAAGCTGGAGACGGGCAGCGAACCCCTCACCACCCGCGTCATGGACCTGCTGACGCCGGTCGGCAAGGGTCAGCGGGCATTGATCGTGGCCCCGCCGCGGACCGGCAAGACCGTGCTCTTGCAGCACATCAGCCAAGCCATCGCCACCAATTATCCCGAGATGAAGCTGATCATCCTCTTGGTGGACGAGCGGCCCGAGGAAGTCACCGACTTCCGCCGCGTCTGCAAGAATGCGGAGGTCGTGGCCAGCAGCCTGGATTGCGAAATCGAGAGCCACGTGCGGCTGTCGCAATTGATCGTGGAACGCTGCCGCCGCCTGGCCGAGATGGGCAAGGACGTGTTCCTGCTGATGGACTCCATCACCCGCCTGGCCCGGGCGTTCAACAAATGGGTGGGCAACACGGGGCGGACCATGACCGGCGGCATCGACGTCAAGGCCATGGACGTGCCCAAAAAGCTCTTCGCCACCGCCCGCGCCTTCGAGGAAGGCGGCTCCCTGACCATCGTCGCCACCGCCCTGATCGACACCGGCAGCCGCATGGACGAGCTGATCTTCCAGGAGTTCAAGGGGACGGGCAACATGGAGCTGGTGCTCGATCGGCGGCTCTCCGACCGCCGCGTCTGGCCCGCCATCGACATCAGCCAGTCCGGCACCCGGCGGGAGGAGAAGCTCTTGCCGCCCGACATGTTGCGGGCGGTGACCATCCTCCGCCGCATGCTCTCCAACATGAATCCCGTGGACGCCATGGAGCAGTTGACGAGCAAGCTGGCCAAGTACCGCTCCAATCGCGAGTTCATCGAGCTGATTACGGCGGCCCAGGCGGCCTCGTAGCGGCCAACGCCGATCGGTGAATCATCGCTTGGAGCCGCCGGCGTTAGCCAGCGGTGCTGCCGGCGCGACGTCGCACGCTGGGTGGTGAAAATCCACCTCGGGCTGACGCCCGAGGCTCACACTCCGCCGGTGCAAGCGGGCGGTGAAATCGCCGCGAAAACACGGGACTGGGGGCTTCGCTCCGCTGCGACCCCAGCCACCCGGCGCTGCTTTCATCGCGCATTTCCGAGCCGCCGGCGTTAGCCGGCGGTGCCGCTGTCACGACATCGCACGCTGGGTGGTGGAAATCCACCTCGGGCTGACGCCCGAGGCTCACGCTCACGCGTTGTGCATTGCGTTTTCGTTCCGCGTCCGTTTTCCGAGCCGCCGGCGCGACATCGCACGCTGGGTGGTGAAAATCCACCTCGGGCTGACGCCCGAGGCTCCCCCAATGCGCCGGAGACTCGCAATGCGCCGGCGGTGCCCGGCGGCGGCGATCACTCCTCCATAAACAGCGGGGCGAAGACGGCCGACTCGAAGAGCGGACCGTCCGCGTCCTGCGGCACGGCGAAACCGGGCGGATCGCCGCGATAGCGATGATTCCACCCGAACGCCTGCCCCGCGTGCTTGATCGCCCGTTCGCGAAAGCGATACGTCAACTCCCAGCAGAAGGGGGCGACCTCGCCGGCGCCGCGGAAGAGTTTGTTCGCCGCCGCGCCGAGGAACAACAGGGTCCCGGCCGGGCACCCCAGGAACGTGTCGGCATTCACCTTGCCCTGCAATTCTCGCATGGCGCGCCAGGGCGGACCGACGACTTGCCGCCACGTCAGAATGTGATCCGTCTCCGGCAGGAGCAGGTCCAAAACCGCATCGGGGGGGAGGTTTTGCTGCGGCAGGTCCGACCAGTGCCAGCCCGACGCCGCCAGCGGCAATCCCTCCCACACCGGCTCCATGCGGTAGCTCAAGTGCGTGCCGCGGGCGGGGGAGGGGCCGTCCTCGCGGTCTTGCGGCGAGACCCCGCGATACTCCACCCGCGCCACCGCCGGTGTCCCGGAGTAGTCGGCCAGCAAGGCGGACGGGTCGTCGCCTTGCCCTGCCAAAAGCGTTCGCAGGCTCGCGGGGTCGGCCGGCTCGAAACTTACCGCTGCGGCGTAGGCGTCGCTCTTGCCGGGATAGCGGCTCCAGGGACGGGGCGCGTACTGGCCGCCGCGGCCCAAGACCTCGGCCGCGAAGGCCTCGCGATCCTCCCAGGCGATGAGGAACCGCCGCACGGCGCGAAAGCCGTCCGGCCCGTGCCGCTCCTGCGGCGATCCCGCCAGCTCCTGAAAAAAGATGCCCACGATGCACCCCCTTTCCCCGCGCCGGAGCCGCCCCCTTTCGCGGCCCGCATTCGTAGTACGACAGCGCTAAGTTACCTACTTCCTGCGACGCTAAGTTGCTTACTTCCTGCGACCGGTCGGGCCGCCAGGGCTGCCGTCACGCCGACCGATCACGATTTTCTCCCGATTGAGGGCCGTCCTGTTAGAAGACGCCGCCGCCGCGTCATGCGGCGATGCCGATCAGGGCCAGATCGTAGCCGACCGCCCCGCCCTCGGCCTTCAGGCGGAGATTGCAGGTCTGCGCGTCCACGGGCCAGCCGATGCCGGCGTGGCTGAGGAGGAGGGCGGCGCCGGGCGGGAGGCGGAGGGTCTGATCGGCCGCCCCGAACGGCCCCCACCAGGGCGTCTCCGTATCGCCGCCCAGCACCAGGAGGCCGCCGCTCTCCGCGCGATTCAGGAGCAGCAGGGCCTTGATCGCCGCGAAGGACTGCGTGATTTGGCCGCCGAAGACGCTCCGCGGCAGGGCGGTGAGGGTCCAGCGCCGCGCGACGCCCTGGGCCAAGGCGTCGCCGGGCACATACCATACGGCATCCGCCCGGCCCGCCCCTGTCCCGGAGGCCAGCGCAAAGCGATACTCCAACCGGTTGTCATCGGCCAAGAGAGCGAAGTCCTGCTCGTCCCGCCAATTCCAGCCCAATTGGGCCGATACCAGGCTATTCAGCGATCGAGACATGGGGTTTTTCCTTGATTGCAAGGGGTAAGGGGAAACTGCTCGGCAAGCGTGCCCCGGCGCGGTCACGGCTCCTCATCCGCGATCCGCAACAGGGCCGACCAGTCGCTGGTTTGACGCCACAGGGAGGCGGATCGGGCGACAGTCGGGCCGCGGCGGAGGCACACGCACCGCACGA